>JAYVSV010000028.1:0-2906 GCA_043775015.1 Verrucomicrobiota bacterium | reverse complement strand
CGGAGCGCCGGTTTGCAACCGGCTTTGCGCGTCTCTCAATCAAAAGCCGGTTGCAAACCGGCGCTCCGTCGTGGGGGAGGCTTGCCGCGCTGTGTCTCTGTGGTCAATCATCCGGCCATTGAATATGAGAACCCTCTTGATCGGCATCGATAGCGGCACGCAATCCACCAAAGTTTTAATCGTCGATGCGCGCAATGGAAAAGTCGTCGCAGAAGCCTCGCAGAAGTACGGGCTTATTCCTGGCCTGCCGACCGGTGCCAAAGAACAACATCCACACACCTGGCGCGATGCTGCTGCAAAAGCCATCCGTGCCGCGTTGAAAAACGCCAGGGCCAAGGCCAGCGAAGTCAAAGCCATCGGCGTGAGCGGCCAGCAACATGGCTTTGTTCCGCTCGATAAAAATGGGGAGGTCATCCGTCCGGCAAAACTTTGGTGCGACACTTCCACGGCGGCTGAATGCGCAGAAATCACGACGAAACTTGGCGGGCAAAAAGCGGCGATCCGCGCGGTTGGAAATTCCATTTTGCCCGGCTTTACTGCGCCCAAAATTTTATGGCTGAAAAATCATGAGCCGAAGAATTTTGCGAAACTGGCGACGGTTCTTCTGCCTCACGACTATCTGAATTTTTGGCTGACTGGCGAAAAGAAAATGGAATTCGGCGACGCGAGTGGAACCGCCTTGCTCGACGTGAAAAAGCGCAAGTGGTCTGACGCGGTGCTGAACGCGATTGATCCATCGCTCGCCGGAAAAATGCCACCGCTGATTTCGAGCGACCAACCGGCAGGGTGCTTGAGTGCAGCCACGGCGAGATCGCTGGGTTTGCCGGCAGGAATTCTCGTGAGCGCGGGTGGCGGCGACAACATGATGGGTGCCATCGGCACCGGCAACACGCGTGCCGGAGTCGTCACCGCAAGTTTCGGCACCAGCGGAACGATTTACGCCTGTTCGGAAAAACCGATCATCGATCCGCAAGGCGAGATCGCTGCCTTTTGCGATTCGACGAATCGCTGGTTGCCGTTGCTTTGCACGATGAATGTCACGGTCGCGACCGAAATGTTGCGCGCCGACTTCAAGTGGACGCATGAACGTTACGAGCGAGAAGCGCGGAAAATCGAGGCAGGTTCAGAGGGTTTGCTGCTCCTCCCGTATTACGAAGGCGAGCGGACACCCAACGTCCCTGACGGGACCGGAGTCTGGTTTGGAGTGAATGCCAAAACTTTTGCAGCCGCTCATTTTGCCCGCGCCTCGATGGAAGGGGTGACGCTCGGAATGAATTACGGCCTGCGTCGTCTTTCCCAGCTCGGCGTGAAGGCAAAGCAGATTCGCGCCACGGGCGGCGGAGCGAAGTCAAAACTGTGGCGACAAATCATGGCGGATGTTTTCAACGCCGAAGTTGTGACCTTGAAAGTGAGCGAAGGCGCAGCGTATGGCGCGGCTTTGCAAGCGCTCTGGTGCTGGCGCTTGCAGCAAGGTGAAAAAGTTTCCATCAGCGATGTTACGGATGAATTTGTGAAACTGAACAACGCCGAAACCGCGTGCCCCAACCAGAAGAGCGTCGCGGTCTATCGCGAACTGCAAGCCATTCAAGATGAAACCGCGCGAGCGTTGCGCCCTGTTTTCACGCGCCATCGAAAGTTCGTGTTACGCTGATCCGCCATGAACGAAGATCCCGCCGGTCGCATTGAAAAATTGGAATCGCACGTTGCCCATCTGGAGCGGCAGATGGATCAATTGAACGAAGTCGCCGTCCAGCAGGCGCAGGAGATTGATCGGTTTAAGAAACAACTGGGCCGCCTTTCGCAGTCGATTGAGAATGCGGAATTGGATCGTATCAAATCCGTCGATACCAAACCGCCGCATTATCAATGATGGATGGCACCTGCCTCCGAGCCGCGAGTGGTTTAGATGTTGAAGTGAAATTACATCACCGGCGCGTGGCTGTCGCACGGTGTCTTCCCACACCTGTTGCGGGATTGCTCGAAAGTGAAAGGCCGGGCGCGTCACTCCGTGCGCGCCGTCCAGCGGCAATGGGTGAACCAGACCACTTCCATCCGCGACCTCGGCAAAGCCGCCGTCAGCGAAGCCGGAGCAACCGGTTCGACCACGAATGGATACGAATCAACACGAATTCGGTTCAACGCAAAGAATTTCAACCACGGATGAACACCGATGGACACGGATTCCAATTGCCGCAAGAAAACGCATGGAACGCAGGAACTCGAACCGCTGATGCCGCTGACAAAGGCTGATTCCAAGGGCTGAAAGCCCGAAAGATGATAGACTAGGGCAACGCCCTGGGTTCATCGTCAAAAAGATTCCAAGCCCTGTAAGGGCGGCAGGGTTTTAGCCGGAACCATGCAATTGAGCCACGGATGAAACACGGATGGAACACCGCTGGCCGGGACGTGGGTCCCGAGCTTTGGTTCCAAGGCGGGCACACGATTCGGTGAGTGGTCCAGTCAGCGAAGAACCGAACGCACGGACTCCTCTGTCTGTGTTCCATCCGGGTTTCATCCGTGGCTAAAGAATAGTTCCGGTTTAATCACACCCGCGGCAGTCTGGTTGGGGATTTCGCACTTGAGTACGGGGGCGCGGCGGGGCTAAGTCCACGCCCTTGATGCGGCTGCTTTACAACCTTCTTTTCCTCGGCTTTTTCTGCCTCAGCGCGCCGTATTATTTTTGGAAGCTGTGGCGGCGGGGAAATTGGCGGGCGGGATTCGGGCAGCGGTTCGCGCGCTACGACGACACGTTTCGTGCGGCGGTGGCGGGGCGGCGCGTGGTGTGGTTGCACGCGGTGAGCGTGGGTGAGGTGAATGTGTGCGTGCAGTTGGTTGGCGCGCTGGAGCCGCGGCTGCCGGGGGTGACGCTGCTGGTTTCGACGACGACTGCGACGGGCATGGGGGAG
>JAYVSV010000027.1:0-16506 GCA_043775015.1 Verrucomicrobiota bacterium | reverse complement strand
CGCTTCGCTCGCCCTCCTCAAAGACGGGACGTGCCGACAAGCAGAGTCCTGGTTTGCTAACTACACGACTTGTCCTGGTTTGCTCGCCCCGCGACAGATCAATTATGCGCCGTCTTTCTTAAATTCGTTGCCCCACCAAGGCGCATTCCTATAATGCGCCGATGCTCGACATTAATTTGATTCGCGAACAAACCGATTTGGTGCGCCAACGCCTCGCCTCCCGCAACGGCGGCGATGAGAAGTCTCTCGATGAAATTCTTTCGAATGATGAAGTGCGCCGCAAACTTCTGACGGAAGTCGAGCAACTCAAAGCACAGCGCAATAAAGTTTCCAAAGAAATCGGCGCGTTGATGGGCCAGAAGAAAATCGAGGAAGCCGAGGCCAAGAAAAAGGAGACGCGCGAGATCGGAGATCGAATCGTTGAACTCGACAAGCAAGTCGCCGAAGCCGAGCAGAAACTTCACAACGTTTTAATCAGCCTGCCGAACTTGCCACACGAAAGTGTGAAAATTGGAAAAACGGCGGAAGACAATCCGTTTGTGCGCAGCCATGGCGAGAAACCCAATTTCGCGTTCAAACCAAAATCACACGTCGAAATCTGCGAGCAGTTGAAGCTGATTGATTTCGCGCGTGCGGCGAAGCTTTCCGGCAGCGGATTCCTGCTCTACACCCACTGGGGCGCGCGACTCGAACGGGCATTGATTCAATTTCTGCTCGATCTTCACACGACTGAAAGCGGTTACACCGAAGTGTCGCCGCCGTTTGTGGTCGGGCCACACTGTTTGGAAGGCGTCGGGCAATTTCCAAAATTCAAGGACCAGTATTATGGGCTGGCCGTCGGCGACGACGAAAAGGAACTGGGAAAACTGTATTTGATTCCCACGGCTGAAACGCCCGTCGCCAACATTCATCGCGAAGAGATTTTATCCGAAAAACAATTGCCGATAAAATATTGCGCTTACAGTCCGTGCTTTCGCGGTGAAGCAGGCGCGGCAGGCGTCGGAACGCGCGGAATGATTCGCGTCCATCAATTCGACAAAGTTGAATTGATTAAAATTGTGAAGCCGGAAAATGGTTACGATGAATTGGAAAAAATGGTTGCGAATGCCGAGCGCGTTCTGCAATTGCTCGGCTTGCATTACAAAGTGATTTTGCTTTGCACCGGCGACATGGGTTTCGCCAGCGCTAAAACTTACGATATCGAAGTCTGGGCACCGGGGCAGGGGAGTTACCTGGAAGTTTCGAGCTGCTCGAACTGCGAAGATTTCCAATCGCGCCGGATGGGATTGCGTTTCAAAACCGAGACTGGCGAAAATAAATTTCCGCATATTCTAAATGGGAGTGGAACGGCGTTGGCGCGATTGTTCGTGGCGCTGATTGAAACGCATCAACAAGCTGACGGCAGTATAGCCATTCCTGCCGCGCTGCAACCGTACCTGAAAGCCGACAAAATTCATGCGTGATAGTCCGCTCATGAGCCGAACGAGTGAACCGGTAGGGCGCGTCACTCCGTGCGCGCCGTTATTATTTATCGAGAACCACGGCGCGCACGGAGTGACGCGCCCTACCTTGTGGCCATTCGTGATCGCATGAAAATTCTCCTGGCGAGCAGCGAGATACACCCTTACTCGAAATCCGGCGGTCTCGCCGACATGGTCGGCGCGCTGGCGAAATATCTTGCGCGCGCCGGTCACCAAGTTGGCGTCGTCACTCCTCTTTATCGTGGGATTCGTGAAGGGTTCCATGGAATCAAACCATTCGATTGGGATTTTAATCTCCCGCTCGGAAACGATTTCGTGCAGGCGAAAGTCTGGACGCAGGAATTGGCTGATCGGCTGACTTTTTATTTCATCGACCAGCCGGAATTTTTCCAGCGCGCACACTTGTATGAGGAAAAAGGGATTAGTTATCCCGACAACGCCGAGCGGTTTATTTACTTTTCCAAATGCGTGGCGAATTTAGCGCGGCACCTTCCCTGGAAACCTGAACTCGTCCATGTCCACGATTGGCAAACTGGTTTTGTGCCCCTGCTCATGTTGCATCAACGTCTGCATGAAGGCTGGAGCGATGCGCCCCTCAGTTGCCTGACGATTCACAATCTCGCCTATCAAGGAGTGTTTCCAAAAGCGCATTTCGCTGCGACGAATTTGCCGATGAACTATTTGCATCCTGAAGGCGTAGAGTTTTTCAATTACATGAGTTGTTTGAAAGCGGGAATCAATTTCGCTGACATGCTCACGACGGTCAGTCCGCGATACTCCCGCGAAATTACGACTGAAGAATTCGGCTGCGCGCTCGACGGAGTTTTGCGACGCCGACAAGATTCGCTTGTCGGAATTTTGAACGGAGTCGATTACGACGAATGGAAAACCGAGGGCAATTCCTACTTGAAGCACGGCTATTCGATGGACGATCTCAGCGGCAAACAAGCCGGCAAACTGGATCTGCAAAATGAATTGGGACTGCCAGTCAATGCGGACGTGCCGCTCTTCGGAACCGTGTCGCGTCTCGCCGACCAAAAGGGCATGGACATCGAACTTGGCGCGCTCGAAGAAATGTTGTCGTCGGAAATGCAGTTTGTTTTGCTCGGGAGCGGTTCCGCAGAATTTGAAAAAGGGTTTCGCAAACTGGTCGCTCGTTATCCAGAAAAGGTCGCGATAAAAATTGGGTTTGACCAGGGACTTTCGCATCGCGTGGAAGCGGCGTGTGATTTTTTTCTAATGCCGTCGAAGTTCGAGCCGTGCGGACTGAATCAGATGTATAGCCTGCGTTACGGAACGATCCCGATTGTGCGCCGGACGGGCGGTTTGGATGATTCGGTCACGGATGTTGCCGATGACGCAGAGCGCGCGGATGGAATTAAGTTTCAAGAAATCTCGGTTCGCGCCCTCGCAAAAAGTATTCGCAAGGCGTTGGTGCTTTTTGAAACCAAGCCGGTCCTGGCACACTACATTCGCAACGCGATGCAAAAGGACTTCTCATGGAAACGAACAGCCAGGGAATACGAGAATTTTTATCGGAAGTTTTTGTAAGGTCGAAGAACGGATTTTCCTTCGGCGTTTCAGGGGACACCGAGGCAGAGAGGCCGACGACGTTGCCCAATCCATCTGAATAAAATTTCTCCTGAGATATTCGAATTTAAATCAGCAGATTAAATTCTTTGCGAAGTGGCGCAAGGTCCGGGTCTTTCATGGCCATTTGCTGGAGCTGCCCGCGGTGACCGGCTTCGTATGCTTGATCCAACCATACTTTGGCTTGCGTCAAATTGCCCAGTTGAGATTCGTAACAACTCAAATTGTAGCAGATCAGCGAATCACGCGGGAAAAGTTTCGCTGCTTGCAACAGGACTTCTTTTGCCTCGGCAATGCTGCCGTCGGGTTTGCGGCGCACGGCGTAGGCTAAATTGGTCCAATGCCATGCCGCACCGGGTTCCAGGTCGATGAGAGCGCGGGCGACGGCACCTGCCTCCAGCCATTTCAGTTGGCTCAGGTAAATGCTCTGAAAAACGTTCAGGATTTCAGGTCTGGCGTGCAGGCGCGGGGTGATTTTTTCCAGCTCCGCGCTGGCTTCGGAAGGATTCCCTAATTCCAGCCATCCAATGGCGGCAGAAAGATGAAATGTATCTGGCGGCTCAAGCATCAATTCAATTTGGCAGGGTGACAAAGGAAAGTCGATGCGCCGAAAACCTTCAGTCCACCAGCATCTTGTTGATCTGCCTCAGCCCTGTCTGAACTTCGGTTCCGTCTTGCCCGAACCTTGCAATCGTTTAACCTCCTTTTGTGTCCAACCGTATCAACGGCCATTCATTTTCCTGGCGTTACGTGAGTCTGGTATTGACGCTATTCTCGCTCTCGGTCAGCGCAGCAACGAATTTAGCGTGGTACGCGCGCACCTGGCAGACCGATGAAGGGTTGCCGGATAACATCGTCTCCGGCGTGGCGCAGACGGCGGATGGATATTTGTGGGTGGCAACTTACTCGGGACTGGCGCGCTTTGATGGAGTGCGCTTCCGGGAATTTGCACCCGCCAGCGCGGTGGGGGTTCCCTCCGGCACGATTTACGCGATGGTAATCGACCGACATGGGCGGCTCTGGCTGGCGAAAAACAACGGCGTGGTCGTTTGCGTGGATGGCGGAAAAACCCAAGTATTCAGTCCGTCAGACGGTTCGCTGATCCTGAAACGTGCCCGGGAGATGGTGGAGGACTCGGAGGGTGACATCTGGGTTTCCTTCGACGATCAGCATCTCTATCGGATCCACGAGGGGCGAATGCAAGCCATGTTTGCCAGCGCGGATTTGCCCACAAACACCCCTTGGTGGATGGCGAGCGAGAAAAACGGCCAGTTATGGTTTGCCAAGGGCAATCAGGTGGGAATTATTCGGAAAGGCGGGTTCACCACCTTGCTAAATCTCACCAATTCACCAAGCCGCATCGCAGGATCTGGATCGGGCGGCATCTGGATCATGGTGGGCACTGAATTGTTTAAATACCGGGAGGGTGGTTTGCTGGAGAAAGTCACGGAGGTGCAGCAAAAATTGGTGGCCGAGTTTGGACCATTGCTATTTGAAGATCATTCCGGCGCGTTGTGGTTTGGCACGCGGGTGGCGGGGCTGTTTCGTTATGAAAATGGCCGGACCGAAGCGGTGACGTCACCGCATTACGAGATTTGGTGTCTGACGGAAGACCGCGAGGGCAGCATTTGGGCGGGCACGCGCGGCGGCGGTTTGAGGCGTCTGCGTCCGCGCGTGGTGGAAGTGCAGGATGTGATACCCGGTGAAGCGATCGAAGCGGTGAATTCTGTTTGCGAGGACACTGACAAAAATATTTGGGTCGCTGCGGGTGACAACCTACTGCTACGAAATCAGGGAGCAGGATGGGTGACCATGTCCACCAATCTCGAATGGGCGACCTTGGGTCCTCTTTGTGTAGCAGCGGATCCCCGAGGTGGAATCTGGCTTGGAACCCGGAACGCAGGAGTTTTCCGCAGCGGTCATGGATCTCGGTTGAACCTCCGTCAGTCCGATGGGCTCGCCAGTGACTATGTGCGTTCATTGCTCGTAACTGATTCGGGTGATGTCTGGATCGGAACGGATTCGCCCGGAGCGCTCCAACGATTTCGTGGCGGTAAATTGCGGACATTTGACTTGCCCGCAGGCAGCCAGCGCATCAGTGCGATGGCAGTCGATGATGCGGGTGTTTTTTGGGCAACCACGATCGGTGGTCACCTCTTGCGTGCGGAGGGCGATTCGTTGGTGGACGAAACACCGAAGAATCTGAGTGTGACCCGGGAATTCCGCTGCTTGTGTGCCACGCCGGACAGGAGTCTTTGGATAGGGAGTGCCGGCATGGGATTGCTGAGGTTGAAGGCCGGTCAGATCACGCAGTATCGGGTAGAGCAGGGGCTGCAAGAGAATTACATCGCCCAAATGGTCGCGGATTCAAATGGCCGACTTTGGTTTGCCGGGAATCGCGGCATCTTTTCTGTCAAGCAAGGCGACTTTGACGAGGTGAATGATGGTAGGTTGGCCAAGGTGCGCTCGATGGCTTTTGGGAAAGAGCAGGGATTGCCGGCCTTGCAACCCAACAAATCTTACTGGCCCGGAGCGTTGCGTTCTTCGGATGGCCGACTGTGGATTCCAACATTGACTGGATTGGCGGTGGTGGACCCCAGCCAGCTCAAACATCGCAAGGGTAGTCCGCCTGTGATGATCGAACTCGTCACGGTGGATGGACAAATCGCCGCTGCTTCTGAGTTTCAAATTTTGGTCGGCAAGTCCAATTCATTGGCGCGTTTTGAATTCAGCACGAATGAGCCGCAGATCGAGCTGTTGCCGGGCCACCAGCAGGTTGAGTTTGAGTTTACAAGCCTGACTCTGGCGTCGCCGGAAAATCTGAAGTTCAAGTATCGGCTTGAAGGGTTGGACAAGAATTGGGTGGACTGCGGAGCGAGGCGGACGGCCAATTATTCACATCTGCCTCCGGGTAAGTATCGTTTTGTCGTGATCGCCTGTGATAGTCAGGGGAGTTGGAATGAAACCGGAGCGGCACTGTCGGTAACCGCATTGCCGAATTACTGGGAGACAGTTTGGTTTCGCGTGGGAAGGGTGGTGTTTTCAGCCGGTCTGTTGGCCGGTCTTGTGGCGATCGTAATACGGCAGCGCTACCGGCGGAGACTGGAGCGTCTCGAACAACGTCGAGGTCTGGAGCGCGAGCGGGCGCGCATCGCCCAGGATTTGCACGATGATCTGGGAGCGGGACTGGTGGAGATCAGCTTTGGAAGCGAATTGGCGCAGGATACGTCGCTGAGCCAGGACGAATCCCGGGAACACGCTCGTGAGATCGGCTCCCGTGCGCGGGAGATGGTGACGGCGCTGGACGAAATCGTCTGGGCGGTCAATCCGAAGCATGACGATGTTTCCTCAATGGCCACATACTTCTGCCAATACGCCCAGAATTTCCTCAAGCCGACGCCGGTGCGGTGTCACCTCGACGTGGCCAAGGCTCTCCCCGCAGCGCCTTTGAATGCCGAACAGCGCCACAACTTTTTCCTAGCCTTCAAAGAAGCGTTGTGCAACGTGGTTCAACATTCCGGAGCGAAGGATCTACGGCTCGCCATTTCGGTTCAGGATGACTTGTTGGTTGTATCCGTGGGCGACAACGGATGCGGACTGGATCTGACCGCCCCGCGCGAACGAACTGGAGCGGACGGTTTGGGCAACATGCGCCGTCGTTTACAGCAGCTTAATGGGCGATGTGAACTGACCAGCAGCCCGGGACAAGGTATGATCGTAACCTTCAAAGTGCCACTGCGAGGGATTGTCCATCAGACGAATGAGTAACTCAATTGAGGTATTGTGAACTCAATACGGCCAGAGCAATTTGAATTAGGCGACGAATCTGTTTTTCTGTCAGCTACTCGTATCATATGTCAGCCCATGTTGAGTCACTTTTACCGTCCGAGCAGAAGGCTTGGGCGGATAATATGACTACCGTGGCATTAGTCGAAGACAGTGCTCCGATGCGTCGGAATCTTGAGCGTATGTTGAGCCGGTCACCCGGCGTCCGCTGCGTTTGTGCATGCCGTTCGGCGGAGGATGGGCTGGAACGGATTCCACGTCATAAGCCCGATGTGATATTGATGGACATCAATCTCCCCGGTGCTTCTGGCATCGAATGTACCGCTCGCCTGAAGCAGCAACTCCCTGGCACACAGGTCATCATGCTGACGGTGTATGAAGATTCGGCCAGTATTTTCAGCGCATTGAAAGCCGGCGCATGCGGCTACTTGTTGAAGCGCTCCTCGCCCGCCGAAATTCTCGAAGCCATTACCACGGTTTGCACCGGTGGCGCACCGATGACGAGCGAGATTGCGCGCAAGATTGTCACAGCCTTTCAAAGTCCCTCTCCAAAGCACGATGAAACGGTGTCGCTTTCGGTGCGTGAACAGGAAATTCTGGAACTGTTATCCAAGGGACAGGTAAGCAAGGAAATTGCCGATCACCTTGCGATCAGTTACCACACCGTCCGGGTTCACCTCAAACATATCTACGAGAAACTGCATGTGCGTTCCCGCTCCGAGGCGCTCTTGAAATTCATGGCAGACAAAAGGGGGCCGTCGCCCAGCGCGTCAACCCAGCACTAGCGAAACGGCGGATATGTAGCGGCGGGCGTCTCGCCTGCCGTGGAGGGCGGCATCTTGCCGCCCGGATTGAGGCAGGATCGCGAGAAGAGATTCAGGTAATCCGTGGCTCTCCAACATCGTTCGCATTATTTCCTCCGGGCAGGATGCCCGGTTCTACGTCAGCCAAGATGGCCGACGCTAGAGTTTCAGACAGTCCCTCAGATTTTCCCGCGTCAGTCACTACATTTCCAATCAAGTGCTCAACGAAAAGACCTGCCTCCCGATGCGAACATCTCCTTATTCTAGCCGACAAAC
The DNA here is from genome assembly GCA_043775015.1 of Verrucomicrobiota bacterium. Lineage (GTDB taxonomy): Bacteria > Verrucomicrobiota > Verrucomicrobiia > Limisphaerales > CANJXF01 > CANJXF01. Next base: position 8,570 of record JAYVSV010000027.1, on the reverse strand, counting down.
TATTTCCGGCTAGCCAAATTCATCTGCTGGATGGAAGGCAAACGCCTATTGTATCGCCACGTGTCCCAACCTTTATGCGTTTGTTAAGTATACAAGCCCGATCCGCATTGTCACCAGCTTGTCACCAGACAGATACCTCAATTGAGGTATATGCATTGGACTGAACTTGAGTAAGATTCTTATTAATCCGCACATTTGTCAGCGTAAAACTATCGCCCCAGCAGGGCGGCGCCGGCCAGTCTGGTGGAAAAAAAACAACGTGATGAAAAGAATCAGTCAAGAGTCAAACGACCACATCGATTGTCCTTTTGGCCTGCATCCAGCCGGGTTTGTTTCCGGCCGGAATGGAGGCGAAACGTTTCTTTCAACAACAGAAACACAGCCGCAGTCAACCGTAAATAAATCCCAAACATCCAAATCCATGAAAAAATACATATCCCTCATCGCGGTCGGCTTGATGCTGGCGGCGGTCACTCCGTTACAAACCCGCGCCGCCTCCAACACCTGGACCGGTGCTGGCGGCACAGCTTGGAACACCAGCACCGTGAACTGGGCCTCGCCCACGACTTGGGTGCAGGGAAGTGATGCCGTCTTTGGCCCCGCTGGCGCACCCACGGTCGATCTTGGGGCGAACATCTTCTGCCGCAACATGACCTTCAATACCAATTACACCGTCAGCGCTAACTCTTACTTTTTCACGAACACATCCGCCTCGGGCCAATCCTTCATCACGGCTGCTGCCGGCACGAGCAACAACCTTGCTTTGGCTATTTATGGAACGAACAGCATGACGTTCCAGGGCGCTGGAACCACGGTTCTGCTGGGCGATTCCACAATCAATGATGCCAACCATTATACTGGCGGCACGTATGTTAGAGCCGGAACGCTGATATTGCGCGCGGCTGGTGTCGGCACCTCCACCGCCGTTGGATCGTCCCACGCAGTTGGAAACATTGAAGCTATTGATGCGGGCGCAACCGTGCAAATCGGCACAACAAACGACGGCGTGGCCAATTTTAGACCGCCCGGACCCGATGGACAAATCTTGCGCGGCAACAATCTGGGTCGCTTGAATTTGACGGGAGGCACCTTCGACAACAATGGTGATAATAACGGCATCCAATATCCATGCCCGGAAGGCACGGGCACGATCTTGAACAGTTCACCCTATATCCGAGGCGCGATAAAAATAGCGGGTCCAAACACCGGGCAGACCTTTGTGTTCAACGGCCAGATCAAAGATGGCGGCCCGAATGTCACCACCTCGCAAGGCATAGCTTATCAGGAAAACCTTGATATGAATGGCAACACCTACACGCTGGTGCTCGGCGGCGTCAACACCTTTACGGGATTTTTGCGGCTGTCCGGCAGCGGCAACAAGATCATTCTACAGGGAGCTGGAACATTGGGTTTTCCGCCTCCATCCAACTTTCCTGCCCGGCAAATCCTCATGAACAGCGGCTCGATTGACCTGAACGGCACCAGCCAGAAATGCGGCTATGTTTTCACCGGTAACAACACCGATTCTATCATCACCAACGGCGCCTTTGGCACGGTCTCAACGCTGACGGTTTGCTACAATAACACCAATCTGACTGCCTTTAATGGCGCAGCCACTCCTCGCGGTATCCGCTGCGGTCTTCTCGACGATCCCGCCACGGGCGGCACGCTGGCCCTGACCAAAGAAGGCAGCGGAATTCAGCCCATCGGAGTTTATGCTGCCGACGTCGGCACTGCCCTGGCAAACAACTATCACGGTGACACCACGGTCAACAACGGAATTCTTGAAATTGTCTCGGTCAGTGGCATCAGCCCGAACAGTGCTTATCGTTTGAACTCTCCCGGCGTGTTGCAGTTAGATTACGCAGGCACCTCCAATGTGAAGCAGCTCTATGTAAATGGCGCTCAGAAAGCCAATGGCATTTACGGCGCGGCCGATTTCCCTGGCATCATTACGGGCACGGGCACCATTACCGTCACGGGATCTACAGGTTCGTCCGTGGCCAAAACCTGGAGCAACGGCTCAGCCGATTCGAATTGGAATACCACCAGCGTGAACTGGACTGGCCTCACTTGGAGCCAAGGCGAAAGTGCCGTCTTCGGCCCCACCGGCGCCCCCACGGTCAACCTTACGGAAGATGTTACCTGTCCCAACCTGACCTTCTATGGCACTAATTACACGATCAACGCTAACACGAAGTTTTTCACAAACGAATCGGCGTCGGGTCAATCCTTCATTACCTCCGCTTCGGGCACAACCAACAGCCTGAACCTGGCGATTTATGGAACGAACAGCATGACGTTCCAGGGAGGCGGCACCACGGTCTTAGCTGGCGATGCCACCATCAACGACGCCAACCATTACACCGGTGACTCCTATTTCCGGAGCGGTACAGTGATCCTCAGGGCGGACGGTGCGGGCACTTCAAGCGCTGCGGGAAGTTCTCACGCTGTGGAGAGCATCGCAGCACTGGACGCCGGTGCCACGCTTCAATTCGGTACGACCTTCAATGGTGTCTCCTGGGTATCAGCGCCAGGCGAACAAATCGCCGCTCGTGTCCCTGGTGCAAAAATGATCATGACGGGCGGAACGTTGGATCTCAATAACGACCCGAAAAACGAAGTGGTTCGTGTTCCTGATGGCTTTGGCTTGATCATCAACAATGGATCGAGCGTTCAGGCTGGACTCAATGTCATTATGGACGGTGCGAACCATACCTTTTCCGGTGTGATCGCGGACGGCAATAATGGGGTGCTTATCGGTGACAACTTCGGTTCCGGTGCCACTCCGCAAGGTCCCGGCTATCAAATCGGTATCGTCAGTATTTCGGGAACCGCTGGCTCGACCTGGACACTGGCTGGCGACAACACCTACTCGGGATCAACCCGGATTGACGGCAACACTATAGTCAAGCTCGCCGGCAACCACAGTCTCGGCATCCCCACCCTCACCAACGGTCTTACCGGCCCGATGCGTATTATAAATGGTTCCGCTCTGGACATGAATGGCCGTAACCAGACCATGTCGCTCATGCAGAACGGAGACCCAGGGGCGAAAATCTACAATAGTGCGGTTGGAACGGTTTCGACTCTGACTGTTGGATACGGCATGGAGCCAGTCGTTCGTAATTGTCCATACCAATTGATGGACAACACCGGCGTTGGCGGCAAATTCGCCCTCAGAAAAATCAACACCCAACCCTACTCCCTTATTCAATCCAATATAACCACTATGGTTGTAACCACTAATGTGGTTACCACCTGTACCCAAAACCTGCGGAATGATTGTGTGGCTACTTACAGCGGTGATACGTCCATCGAAGGCGGCACGCTGCAGGTGTCAGGAACGACTGGCATCAGCCCGAACAGCGTTTACCGCATCACCACGACTAACGCATACGGGCCGGGCGTGTTGAAACTGAGCTACGCTGGCAACGCCAACTGCCGCCAGTTGTGGATCAATGGTGTGCAACAGACCAATGGTATCTATAATTCGACAACCACCGGCATCGACCCGGCCAGCACCGGCACGATCACCGTCACGGGCTTTGCCCCGGTAACACTGAACGCGGTCTTGTCGGGCAGCAACCTTAACTTATCTTGGACGGGTTGTTACAAGTTGCAATCCTGCCTCAACGATGTGACCGGTATTTATACTGATTACGTGGGCGGCAGTTTGAACGCAGCGACCGTCCCGATCAACCCGGCGGCCGGAGCGGTTTTCTTCCGCCTGGTTACCTTCTGAACTAACTAACGCAACGGGGAGTGCCGTAACCCGGCACTCCCCGTTTTTTGTATCTAATCACAACCCTCGCTCTAAGAATCCAAATGAAACGCTCGCAGTCAAAGCGGAACCATGGCGCTGGTGGCTTCACTTTGATTGAGTTGCTGGTTGTCATTGCCATTATCGCCATTCTTGCCGGCTTGCTCCTCCCAGCACTGGCCAAAGCCAAGGACAAGGCCACCAAAATCCAATGCCTCAATAATCTCAAACAACTGCAACTTTGCTGGCAGATGTATCTCGGAGACCACAACGATTTTTTGGTACCCAACCACGCTGCCGGGCAAATCAGCTTTGATGACTCTTGGATTCGGGGGAACGTCCTGACCGATGTAAACAGCAGTAACATTGTCAATGGCGTCCTCTACCCCTATAACCGTTCAACGACCATATACCGATGCCCCGCAGACAAAACAACGGTCAAGAGCCGGGCGACGGGGACTGTTCCCAGCACGCGCAGTTATTCCATCACGACCTATATGGGGAATATTTACACCAAATCTTCTCAGATTAAAACCCCCGGCCCAAGTCAGGCCTACGTTTTCATGGACGAAGAGGACTATTTCAACAGCCCGGGCGATAGCATGAATGATGGTTACATGACCATCAACGACTACCCTGCTCAGGATTTTGCCGACCTACCCAGCAAACGACATGGCAACGGAGCGAATCTCTCTTTTGCGGACGGCCATGCGGAGTACTGGAAGTGGAAAGCGCCCGGCAGGATTTTTCGCAAAGGGAACATTCCTGAGCAACTCCCCGATGTGCGGCGCTTGCAGGCGGCAACAAAATCATGGTGAAGCAAGGGCGCGACTGCCATTGAAACAAATCTACTGCAAAATGCACCATCGCAAAGGCATCTCTAACTTGACTGGTTTCACTCTCATCGAACTGCTGGTGGTGATCGCCATCATCGCCATTCTGGCCGGACTGTTGCTGCCCGCGCTATCCAAGGCTAAAACGAAGGCACAAGGGATAAGCTGTCTGAGCAACACCAAACAGCTCACGCTGGCCTGGATCATGTATAGTGGAGACAATAGGGACGAATTGCTCAGTTCCCGTGTCTGGCTGGACGGCAACGTTGGCATGACTGGGTCCGGCAGTTCGGCAGTCGCCAACAATTACGATGATTTTGTGGATATGAATCCCGCTACTCTCACGATCGGTTACAGGCTGCCCGCCAGTCCTTTAAACCGTTATCTTGGCGGGAATACGCGGGTCTATAAGTGTCCGGGAGATGCTCGCACCACTCCCTATCCACGCAAAGGCAGGTTGCCAGCCTGTCGAAGTGTCGCCATAAATGGTTACATCGGAGTGGAGCCAGATCCTCAAAGTCCCTATTTTGGCCTTTCGCTCTGGGACGCGAATTATCTCGGTTATCGAAAAACATCCAGTTTGACCCGACCCGGGCCTGCCAACACTTTTCTCATCCTGGACGAAGGCCCGACCATCAACGATGGGTTTTTTGCCACGGATCTGGCCACCTACGATCCCAACGACTTGCCCGGCAAACGGACGACGGATTGTCCTGCCAGTTACCACAATAAAGCCGGCAGTTTTTCCTTTACCGACGGGCATTCGGAGATTCACAAATGGAAGGATGCCCGGACTTGGGCGGTGATCGCTTACGGGTGGAGTTCGCCCAACAATTTGGACATAGATTGGCTCCAATCCAAGGCTTCAGCCAAGGTTAATAACGCAACGCGGTGAACGTATCAAATTATCTCCTATGGATAAAACAAAACAGACAAAACGCGGTGAAGATCATGCCTTCACTTTGATCGAGCTTCTGGTGGTGATTGCGATTATTGCAATCCTGGCCGGCTTGTTGTTGCCGGCATTATCCAAGGCCAAGTCCAAGGCGCAAGGTGTGGGTTGTATGAACAATCTGCGCCAGATGATGCTCGGATGGAAGATGTATCCCGATGACTTCAATGACCTGTTGCTCGCTTCTTTGGACGTTGCTGCCGATCAGAAACGCGTGAGATGGGTTACTGGCGGTCTCGGTTTCGGTGGCAACCCCAGTGACTGGGATGTGACGGTGGACATTGCCAACAGCCCGCTCATGCCCTATATCGGAAAAAGTTATTCCATTTGGAAATGCCCGGCAGATCAGGCTTTGGTAACGATACCTGGCAGTAGAGGTGTGCCAGCAAAGAAGCTACCCCGCGTCCGCAGCAACTCCATGAGTCAAGTGTTTGATTTCGGAAGCTGGCTGCCGGGCGATACATTTAAGACTTACTCGAAGTCTGCTCAAATCGCGAATCCAGGCAAAACGTTTGTATTTGTGGATGAGCACCCGGACAGCATCAACGACGGCGCATTTGCGGTGCAAATGGCGGTCGCTTCTCGAGGTGTGATCAGTTCGGCGCGCATCATTGATTTTCCCGCCAGCTATCACAATGGCGCTTGTGGTTTTTCGTTTGCCGATGGTCATTCGGAAATTCACAAGTGGATCGGGAAAACGATTAAGGCTCCGGTTTACTACACCGGCACGATGAATCTCAATGTCGATGCAGGCGATTCGCTTGTCGATGTAGTCTGGTTGTCCAGCATTACGACCGTGGCCAAGTGAAGGACAACTCAACCAATTATTTTGAGCTAGACTGGCTCCGAATGAGAAGGTCGGTCGAGATCAGCCGACCCATGTGGGCACAGAATTATTTACTATGAAAAGAACAGGACAGACAAGATGGGGTAAACGTCAGGCCTTCACTTTAATTGAGCTACTGGTGGTGATCGCCATCATCGCGATTTTGGCCGGGCTGTTGTTGCCTGCGTTGTCCAAGGCCAAGACCAAGGCGCAAGGCGTGGGTTGTATGAATAACCTGCGTCAGATGATGCTCGGTTGGAAAATGTATCCCGATGACTACAATGATCGGTTGCTTGCGTCGCTAGACGTTCCGGCCGAACAAAAACGCGTGATATGGGTCACTGGCAATTTGAATTTTGACGCGACGAGGCCAGAAAACTACGATGTGACCGTGGACCTGGCCAAAAGCCCGCTCATGCCCTACATCGGCAAAAACAGTTATTCCATTTGGAAATGTCCGGCTGATAGGGCCGTGGTCAAAAGTAGGACCGGATCGTTCCCCCGCGTCCGCAGCAACTCCATGAGCCAAGTGTTTGACACCGGAGGCTGGCTTCCAGGTTCAACTTACAAGGTGTTCTCGAAGTCTGCCGAAATCACGAGTCCAGGCAAAACCTTTGTGTTCGTGGATGAACACCCGGACAGCATCAACGATGGCGCTTTTGCCGTGCAAATGGCCAAGTCAGATGCCACTACTGCCCGGATTATCGATTTCCCGGCCAGCTATCACAATGGCGCTTGTGGCTTCTCATTTGCCGACGGACATTCCGAAATTCACAAGTGGATCGGGAAAACGATAAAGGCTCCGGTAACCTACACGGGTACTATGGGACTCAATGTGGATGCAGGCGATTCGGTTAGGGATGTTGTCTGGATGTCCAGTGTGACGACCGTGGCAAAATAATGTTCCACGTTGGCTCTGAGTAGCTGACAATCTCGATTGCTTATGAAATTTTTCGGATGTTTAATCGCCTTGCAGATCGCGATGGGTTTTGTTCCCAGCGCGTCTTGTGCCCCCATTCGTTCCGAATACGAACTTCTCCGCCAGTTACCCGGACCCGTCTTATCAGGGGTCATCACCAACACCGGTTTGCCCGACACCAATGGTTTCATCGGGTTTCACCAGCAACAAGGCAAGTGGATTGAAGCTGGTATGCAGCGCGGCGGTTGCTGGATGTTGATCGGCGCCGTCGTGGCCGGTGACGTCCAACGGGCCGATGAGGCATGGAAATCCATTGAAACAACCTTTGCCCACCAGGTGGAGGATGGCGGATTCCTCTCCAATCCAAAACCCGAGGCCACCCATCCGCCCACTCTTCCAGAGCGGGTGGAAACCGCGTTCTTTTATTTGCAGGAACTCGGCCACGCAATCCTAGTCCTTCAGGCATCGCCGATGGAAAGCCATTTCCACGATCGAATCGCTGCGCTCAAACCTAAGATGCGCCGGGCCTGCCTCTTCATCCAGAAGGGATATGACGGCATCATCATAAAAGCGGGCCACACGGCCAACAGGATGTTCATCGCCGCCAAAGCGTTTGGCCTTTGCGGAGTGATTCTCAAGGATGAAGAACTCAAATCCAGTTCGCGAAAACTTGTCGCCGTGGCCTTGGCGCGGCGCGATGCGGACGGAGTGTTCATTGAAAGTAGTGGTCGCGATTCCAGCTACAACGCCGTTTCTATTCTCATGGCCCAGGTGCTGGCGCTTTATCTGCCCGACCCGATGCTAGATGCCGCGCTGGTCCGGGCGATGGTCTGGCAGCGCACCCGGGTCAAGCCGACCGGCGAGGTGGAGGTGTCTGGCAATACCCGTACCGGCGTGGGGAAGGAGATATTCATGGGCAAGCCGAAGGGCGTGAACATCCGCGAAGTCGTGCTGGCGTTCGCCTATTTTGGCATAACCCACAGCGATCCAACCGCTATTGTTTTGGCAGAGAAAGTCCAGGCTTGGGCTACGCGCCCGAATCCGTGAGCTGACCGCTGCGCCGCGCAAAGGCTGAAATTGCTTTTGGCCATCGCTCCAAGTCAGTCTTAATCCTAATCGTTCTCATAATCGTAATTTTTTCCAGCCTGTTCCAGGGGGATTAAGATTAAGCCCGAACTCCGAAATAGAAACAGGAGGCGGAACTGCATTTCGGGGAGCACACGCCTCCGGCGTGTGGTTTTCGGCGTCGCGCCGAAAACCTCGTCCCTCAAATGTTT
>JAYVSV010000026.1:0-13491 GCA_043775015.1 Verrucomicrobiota bacterium | reverse complement strand
GATAAAGGAGATTGTGGATTTTGAGGAGGAGCTGGCGGGGGCGAAGAATTAGATGGTAAAGACCTTGGCCACTTGTCATGGTGTGTTCGTCTTCATTGTTTCCGGTTCGTTAGGTGGGAACCTCCGCATTATGACGACTCACGGTCAAACTCGGTGTTCCCACGGCGAAATCGAACTATGAAAATTAACATCCTCTCTCCCTTGTCTCTGCGCGTGCCATTGGTTTTGTGCGCACTGTTCTTTGGCCTGTTTCGCGCGGACGCGGCCACGCGGTATGTCTCGCCGAACGGCAGCGACTCAGTCGACGGCACGACTTGGCCCACGGCCAAGCTCACCATCCAGGCAGCGGTCAATGCCTCGGCTATAGGGGACACCGTGCTGGTGACTAACGGCGTCTATGCCACTGGCTTCACGAACTTCCCCGGGACTGATTACCTAAGTGGCCCGAGCCGCGTGGTGATCAATAAAGCCATCACCGTGCAGAGCGTGAACGGCCCAGCGGTGACCACTATCCAAGGCGTTAAGGGTGTCAGCTCCCCTTTCACTAACGCAGTGCGTTGCGTTTTTTTGGCCACGAATGCCACACTTTCCGGCTTCACACTGACGAACGGTGGGACCGGCTATTACAATAACCCGAACTATGGACTTGTTGGCTATGGCAACCATGGGGGCGGTGTTGCTTGCCCCAACCGGAGCGGCATTGTTTCGAACTGCATCATCATCAAAAATTCTTCCGCCTACCACGGCGGCGGGGCGTTTGGCGGCACACTAAACAACTGCACCCTCTCCCAAAATGAGTCCTACGCAGACGATGGCGGCGGCGCGGCGGATTCGGCGCTGAACAACTGTTTGCTGGTCGGTAATTTTGTCCAAGACTTTGCTTATGGCGGCGGGGCCGTAAACTCCACCTTGAACAACTGCACGGTGGTGGGCAACAGAGGCGGAAACGGGGGAGGCATCAGTTACCACGCTACCGACATCATCGCTCACACCTTTGCGACTAACTGCATCATTTTCTTCAACACTACGTTCGATGGTGTGACCCCCGGTGTTTGGCCCAATTACTCCGACTCTACCGTGAGCTATTCCTGCACCACGCCAATTTACCCGGCCCAAAACAGCATTCCGGTGGGCACGAACAACGTCACCAATGCGCCCGTCTTCATCAGCAGGAATAATTTCAATTACCGGCTCAACCCGTTTTCTTACTGGGGTGTGGACATGGGGCTGAATGCCGCCGCGCCCGGCGCCACAGATTTCGCTGGCAACCCGCGCATTGCCAACGGCAAGGTGGACATGGGCTGCTACGAAAACCCGGTCGCCTGGTCGCAGCTCACCGGAACGAACGGTGTGCTGGATGTGAACGCGCTGAATGCGGCGTTGGCCGTTCTCAACTACGTCCCCGATCCGGCCAACACCAACAGCCTCTACACGCTCGCGCAAGTGCAGGCCTTGAACGTGGGCAGCCCACTGCTTGCCAAGGGCACGAACGGCCAGTTCAAGCTTACTGTCGCCGTGCAGAAGGCCACGAATCTGACGAACTTCACCGCTTTCCCCATGACCGCGCCGCAGACAACGATCAACGGCCAGGGTGCGCTGGAGTTCCAGTTCACCCCCACAGATAACGCAGCGTTCTTCCGCTTGCAGTCGCAATGAGGGGTGACCTGTAATGCAAAGGCACGAAACTTTCATCCACACCAAGGTAGACCGTTGGTCTTTACATAGATAAAGGAAAATGTGGATTTTGAGGTGGCGACGGCAAACCGTGGCGTATCGGCACGGAAGTCTATGGCGACCGCGACATCCTGCCGCGCGACGTCATCAGCCGCAAACTGAGCGTTCCCAACGCCGAACGAATCTTCTTCATCCGCCACGCCCTGCGCGCTGGCTTCACCATCGAGGAGATTTTCAACCTCACGAAAATTGACCGTTGGTTTCTGGTGCAGATCAAGGAGATCGTGGATTTCGAGAAAGTGTTGGCAGGGGCGAAGAATTAAAGATTAGGGTATAATCCTAAATCGGTAAATAGTTCCGCCGCCATCCACGCCACCAGTCTCTGTTGCGCCAAAGAAATATCCGTCTTGGCGTTGCGCCAACGTTCCACTCGGACGATAGCCATTGGTCCGGTTGAATGAAAACAAGCTGGTGAAATTGCCGTTCGTTGTTATCCGAAAGATTGTGCCATACGTTTCGTTGTAAAGATGTTCGATGGTTTTCTTATCTGCCCTAAAGCTAGAGCCTCCAAACTCGGTTGCTCCGTAGAGGCTTCCATCTGAACCTTGAATCAAAATCGTGTTGGGCCTGGCTCCATTGGTGCCATTGAAAAAAAAGAGGTTAGTTAAGATTCCATCGGAAGAGATTTTGAAGACCGTGCCAAAGCCACCACCGAACTTTGTGGTTCCGTAGAAATTATCATCACGACCCAGCAAGAGTCCCTCGTAGGGCATTGAGCCATTTGTGCCATCAAATGAAAACAGAGTTTTGAACGCCCCGTTTGTGCTGATTTTGAAAATTGTGCCTTGACCATGATCGGGTGGGTCGTTGGTGTAAGCTGGCCCTCCATACGGCGTTGTTCCATAGTAGCAACCATCGTTTCCCCGCACTAAACTGCTGGCGGGAAATTCTCCATTGTTCCCCCTGAAATAAAATAGTGTCTTCAATTCGCCATTCGTATTTACCCTGTAGATTGTTCCCATGCCAACATTGTCGGTTCTTTCCTTAATGCCTCCGCTATATGCCGTGCCGTAGAACGAGCCGGCTGCTCCTTCAATCAATCCTCCTGTCGGATTCCAGCCATTAGTGCCAGAATATCCCTCAAATGAATGCAATGTGGTGACCACTCCTTTCGGCGTCATCTTGAAAGTCCGTCCATAGCCGAATTCACCTCCCATTTCAGCCACGCCATATAAATTGTGGTCTTTGCCTTCCACCAATGCAGAAGTTAACGACTCATAGCTGCTCCACCGTTCCGGGCCAGGTCTATTGAAATTGGTGCTATCAAACCAAGCAATGGTCTCAAGCACGGCATCAGGAGTTATTTTGAAAATCGTTGGCCTGATACGCTGGCCGGAGCCATTCATTGAGACTCCCATGGTCGTCCCATAAAGACTCCCATCCGTAGCCAACGCCAGACCTCCACGCGGAAAAACTCCGTTAGTAAACCTAGACGAGAAAGTGATAAGGTTGGTAAATTCGATTTCGGCTTCGACGTGGGTAATTGTCGAAAATAGAACGATTAGAGTCGCCACGTTTAACAGAGTTTGGAGACTTTTCATTGCGCTTCTATGGGACAACGATACACCCACATTGTCGAGTTTTATCCGACAGATCCACAGCTCCGTCAGGAGCGAAATCTTTGTAGCAACCAACCCCTAAAAAATTCCCCAGCCCCGTCGGGGCGGAATATGCCGCTCCTGACGGAGCTTGAATTTCTTTTCCTCGCGCGAACTACAATTATGCCGCCCCGCCGGGGCTGGCGCTCCATATTCGAATCCCAACAGAATTCTGTCCCAAAGCCCAAGGGTTGCGAGGCACGAGCTACCTTGGGTCATCGTCCGCAAGATTCATCAGCCGCAACGCGGTTGCGGCAATTCCATTTCAATGCCTTGTGGCACAATCTCGTTGAGATTGTTTTCGTTTTCGGACGTTTACCCAAGGCAGCCCCGACAGACCGGGGCAACCTTGGGCTGAATGGCTCAATGTCGTTGGAGTTGATTCCGCGAGTCGTCACCCATCCCGCTTTGCGGCCCGCGCTTTGTCTTCGAGAAATTTACGCAGGCTGGTGCTTGCGCATGGCCGCCAGCGTGCCGTTGAGTCACAGGCCCATTCGTTCGAGCACGGCAAAATACATCCAATGGCCGAAATCGTTTGGGTGATTGATGTTGTTGGCGAGGAGGTCTTCCGATTTTTTCCTGGATTCTACGGTTACCCAGTTGCGATAGACATCGGCGAAGGCGCATTGTTTTTCCCGCGCGACCTGTTCGGTGGCGAGTGCGTAGGCGGCCATGTTGTGTGAGCCGTAATGCCATTTCGGATTTGGCGGGAAGGTGGAGTAGAGAACGATTTCCGCGCCGGTTTCCTTGCGGATGCGGTCAATCAAGGTCGCGAGGTTGTTGGTGAAAGCATTCAGTGTCGGGCCTCCAATGTTGTGGTCGTTCATGCCGAAGCCGATCAGGACGAGGTCGGGCTTCTGGTTAAGAACTTTCTCCGGCAACCGGTGTAACCCTTGCACCGTGGAATCGCCGCCAGTCGAGCCGTTGATCGCCTCGATTTTTGCGCTTGGATATTTCTCCTGGAGAGAGTCGGCCCAGCGTTGCCAGAAGATGAGTTTGGGTTCGGTGGCGTCGCCGCCTGCCGTGATGCTGTCGCCGAATGCGACAATTTTCACGGGGTCGCCGTGCTGAAGTTTCGCGCTCGTTCCGGAGAGAAACTCGATTTGCGACGGTTGTTTCGGCCAATCGATTTTGCTTTTCGACGGGTAGTCAACGAAGCCAAAAAACTTCCCGTTACCGAAGCCGGGGAATTTCGTGTGATCAAAATCTTCAATGCCGAAGAGCATGTTGTTGCGAAAATCCGGGAGGCGCGAAGAGGCGGTGCGGCGGATTTGTCCGCGCTCGTAATCGACCACGAAATCGCGGCCCTCCTCATAACGAATGGTGCCCGGGAGATTATCGCGATAGGTGCTGCGCAGGTGGAGTGATTTATGTTTGAGCGGCGGATAAGCCAGTTGCGCCGGTTCGTCGCCGATGAACACGATCGATTCACCGGATTGCAGATGTTGGTTGGCCGTAGAAGGAGGCGTGGAACAACTGGTCACTAAAAGGATCGCACTGCCAAGAGCGGCGAGGGCGGTAAGTGGGGTGGAGTTTGTTTTCATGGATGGAATTTAAGTCTGAATTTTACCTGATGCTCATCGGCCCAGCTTGCGGAAATTTTTCACGCGGTAAAAGGTGATGTAGTTGGAGTTGTGGAAACTGTTTGCCCCGCCGAAGTCGTCGTCGTGCGCCGTGCGGATGACGGCAATCAAATCGTTGCCTTCGAAGAGCCAATCGACGTATTGATAGCCGTGGAATTTGGTGTCGGGGTGTTGAAACAAAATTTTATCAACACGCCAGTTGCGGCAATCGGAGGAGCTGACGAGCGCGAGGGTGTTGCGGGTGCGGTCGGGTTGGCCCGTCTGAAATTTTTCCGGGACCGGATTGGCGAGCGACCAATAACGTTTGCTTTTTTCATCGAAACGAATCGTGAATTTTTTCGCGCCGCCGGGAAATTCGATGAAGTCATTCGTTGGATCAAAAGTCGCTTTGGTGCCGTCGGCGCTGACTCGAATGATCGCAGCGCGCTCGGGATAGTTTGTGCAAGCGACGCGTAGGATGTCGGTCATTTGTCCATTAGGCAGAACGACGGCGTTGCCTTCGAGCCAGCCATCAAAGCTGCCGTTCAGCCAATTGGTTTCGCGCGCGATTCGATTGCTGAAGGTCCACGATTCGCGCTTGAGCAGGTCGGCGTCATCGGGCGCAGACATCATGAAGGCTTGAAAATGTTTCCCCCAACCGGTGTCGCCCACGACCGCTTCCATCGCGCGCCAAATCCGGCCTTGGTGAACGATGACCGGCACGGGCGCACAATGATAACGTCCATCGGAAAGCAGCAGGCCGGAGTTTTCATCCTTGGGTTTGGTCCAGGTTTTACCACCGTCGCTGGAACGGCGGACGCCGAGAAATCCATTTTCGCGCGTGGCGCCAATGAGAAAAAGATTGGTGCGATGAACAAAAAGAGTGGACCACCATTGACCTTGAATTTCGGAAATTTGTTTCCAGTTCGCGCCCCGGTCGTGCGATTCAAAAACAAAGGTTTGGTCGCGCGTGCTGTCCTTGCCAAAAACATCGTGCGACACGACATAGGTGCCATTGTTCAGCACGGCGATGCTCGGTGAGCCGAGGTACGCCTGGTTTGTGGCGGGCAGGTGACGGATGACTACGCCGGGGAAATTGGTCTTCGCCGGCGCCGCCGAAATCGGCGAACCAACCAGCGCAGAGCAGATGATAAATAGAATTGAAAGCTTGGTCACAAGGCCGAGTGTTTCTGTCCAAACGTGTTTTGTTCAAGACAACAATTCAAAGCGGACGAGCTTCGATCACTCGGGAGATGCTTTGCACTGGTAAAGTTTTTGGAAAAATGCGCAGACTTGGCGCGAAACAATGGCAACTACAAAAATTCGTAAACGGAAGAAACTTCCCATCGTGATTGTCCTGATCCTCGTGGTCGCAGCGATCGGGGCCTTCGCATTTTTCAGGAAGAAGAATGTCGCGGTCACCATTCAGAAAGAAAAAGTGACGCGGCGCAATTTGACGGAACTGGTGGTGGCCAATGGAAAAGTGCAGCCGGTCGTGCAGGTGAAAATCAGTCCAGAGGTGAGCGGTGAAATCATTGAACTGCCGATCAAGGAAGGCCAGCGCGTCAACAAGGGCGACTTGCTGGTGAAAATCAAACCGGACAATTACATCGCCAGCAAAAATTCTTCTGAGGCCAATTATCAATATTCTTTGACCAGCAGCAACACGGCGCAGGCGAACCTGGAAAAGGCAGAACTGGAATTCAATCGAATCAAGGAATTACACAAGAACAAGCTTGTCTCGGATTCGGCGTATCAGGAAGCAATGACCGGTTACAGCGTGGCGAAATCGACTCTGGCCGGAGCGCTTCAACAAATACACATGGCGCACGCTTCTTTGCAGCGCGCCGAGGATGATCTTTCGAAAACCACAATTTATTCTCCGCTCACCGGAACGATCACGAAATTGAATTCGCAAATCGGCGAGCGCGTCGTCGGCACGGCGATGATGGCGGGAACGGAAATGATGATCGTCTCCGATTTGAACGAGATGGAGACACGAGTGGACATCGGTGAAATTGACGTGGTGCTGATCGAGGTGGGGCAGAACGCGCGGCTGGAAGTGGATGCATTCAAGGACCGTAAATTTAAAGGGACGGTGACGGAGATTGCGAATTCGTCGAAGTCGGCAGGCGCGCCTTCCGCCACTGCGAATCAGGAAGCGACGAAGTTTGAAGTGAAAATCCGGTTCGCGGAAAAAGAATCGTTTCGACCGGGGATGTCGGTCACGGCGGAAATTGAAACGCGTTCGCGGACGAATGTTCTTACGGTTCCCATTCAATCCGTGACAACCCGTTTGCCGAAAACCAACAACCTGGCCAGCGCAAAAGTGAATTCAGCGAAAGGAATGAGCGAACTCGTTGCGGCGGAAAATCCAAAATCTGATGCCAATGAAAAAAAGCGTGATTCAGCCAAACCGATCGAGGTGGTTTTCGCGGTGGAAAGCAATCACGCGAAAATGGTCCCGGTAAAACGCGGCATCAGCGACGACACGTATGTCGAAATCACGGAGGGCGTCAGGGAAAATCAGGAAGTCGTGATCGGAAGCTACAAAGCGATCAGCCGCGAATTGGAGGATGGAAAAGAAGTGATTGTGGGCGCGGCGAAAACTGAAATCACCCCTGAGAAACCGTAAAATTTTAAGTTCTTAATTTTAAGTTGAAGAACGATTTCGCAATTCAAAACTCAGAATTGAAAATTTAAAACTGTCCACATGAGCCTGATTCGCCTGCAAAATCTTTCGCGACGTTACCAGATGGGTGAGGAAACGATCCACGCGTTGCGCGATGTTTCACTGGAAATCGAGCGCGGCGAATATGTGGCGATCATGGGACCTTCCGGCTCCGGAAAATCGACGCTGATGAACCTGCTCGGCTGTCTGGACACGCCGACTTCGGGCACCTACGAATTGAACGGGACCAACGTCAGCCACATGGACGACAACGAACTGGCGGAAGTTCGCAATCGGGAAATCGGCTTTGTTTTTCAGACGTTCAATTTGCTGCCTCGCTCCAACGCGTTGCGCAATGTGGAACTGCCTTTGATTTATTCCGGCATGACTTTTGACGAACGCAGACGCGTTGCCCTGGAAGCCCTGACCAGTGTTGGGCTCGCCGACCGCGTGACGCATAAACCAAATGAGTTGTCCGGCGGGCAACGTCAGCGTGTGGCGGTGGCCCGTGCGTTGGTGAATAATCCGTCAATTATTCTGGCCGACGAACCGACGGGCAATCTCGATTCCAAAACGGGCGATGAAATCATGGCGTTGTTTGAAGAACTTTCGCGAAAGGGAAATACGGTATTCGTCGTGACCCACGAGGAAGAGGTGGCCCGTCACGCGCGCCGCATCATTCGCATTCGTGACGGGTTGATTGCCAGTGATGAGCCAGTAACACGGTGAATTCGTTGTGAATTTCCTCACCGAATTAAAAGAAGGCCTCGCCATCGCCTGGGACGCGATCCTCGCCAACAAAATGCGTTCGGTACTGACGACGCTTGGGATCGTGATTGGCATTGTCACAGTCACTCTGATGGGAACCGCGCTCGATGCGATGAACCGGGCATTTCACAAAAGCATTTCGATTATTGGCGCGGACACACTTTTTGTGCAGCGTGGCAGTTGGTTGGCGCATACGGAAGAGGAGTGGATCGGTTTCCTTAAGCGGCGCGAGCTCACCTGGCTCCAGGCCAGGGAGGTGGAGAAACAAATGACCCTGGCGCGGGGTGTTGCGCCTGTCGTTGTGATGATTCAATCCGTCGGTTACCAAAAGAAGAATGCGCGGGCCGTGCAAATTATTGGCAGCACCGACCAGTTTCTGATCACAAGCGGGTTCAGCATTGGGCAAGGCCGTTACATGACGGCCATGGAATCGGAAGGGGGTCGCCCGGTTTGCGTGATCGGGACGGATGTTGCGACGAACTTGTTTCTCAACGAAACGCCCATCGGCAAGCGTATCCGGGTCGGCTCCATTCCTCTGGAAGTGATTGGAGTCCTCGCCAAACAAGGAAGCTTCATGGGGATGAAAAGTTTGGATAACGAAGTGATTATTCCGATTCGCCAATTGCTGGGCAGCTACTGGCGGGATCCCGATTTTCAAATTCAAGTGAAGGTGAGTGATATAAACCGCATGGAAGATGCGAAGGAAGAATTGCGTGGACTGATGCGAAAACTTCGCCACATCGCACCGGGCGAGCCGGATGATTTTGCGATCAACCAGCAGGAATATCTTATCACCATGTTCAACCGGGTCGCAGGAATCATCGCGGCCGTCGGGCTTTTGATCACGGGTTTGTCGCTCTTTGTCGGCGGGATCGGAATTATGAACATCATGTTTGTCTCCGTGGCGGAACGAACGCGGGAAATTGGTGTACGCAAAGCGATCGGCGCGAAGCGGCGCACCATTATGATCCAATTTTTAATTGAGGCGGCCAGCATCTGTCTGATTGGTGGCCTGGTTGGATTGGCGTTCACGTATTTGCTGACACTGGTCGTGGGGAGGTTCATGCCGGTCCCGGTCAACCTCTCTTTGCCAGTGATGGGACTGGCCATTCTCGTGTCGCTTCTCACCGGGCTCGCGTCGGGATTTTTTCCGGCATGGCGCGCAGCGCGCATGGATCCCGTTGAAGCCTTGCGAAACGAATAGAAAACTCCGTCCTTGTAATTCTGGCGCGTTACCGTAGAAACGTCTCAGTTCTTTTCATAGCCAAGGCAATTTTTGCCTTGGATGAGTCTTTGCGATGCGAGGACTCGGACTTCATTCCAAACACGACCAAAGTTTTTCTTACGAAGTCAACCTCGACGCGCGACAAGTCGCGCGTCCGGTTGTGCTTTCGTAAGAAGGCCGCTTGGTCGTGGCCTGGAATGAGAGTGCGCTGGGCGCGCCTTTCATTTTCAGGAAATTCATGGAGTCCGAGTCCGGGCATAAAAAACTCGGAACAAAACACGAACCATGAAAACAAAAATCGCAATTATCGCTGTCGTTACCATTCTGATGGCTTTTACACTTCCTTCCTTCGCCATTGAAAAACTCACGTTGTCATTGCAAAGCAGCAATGTGGTTTTGACTTGGCCGAGTGTTGCAGGGGAAACTTACATCATTCAAAGTCGCGCGAGTCTCGATACGAATGATACCTGGCAAACGCTCACCAATTTTTATCCCGCGTTCACCGGAACAAACCGAACGATTTTTGTTCATACGAATGCGGCTTGTGTTCCGACCGGAAGTTTTGGCGGAGGCGGTGGTGGCGGCTTCCCATCATTCAATAGCGCCTCGTTTTCATTAGAATCAGTCGGCGACGAATCCTTTCCACCAATGCCGCCAATGCCGCCAATGCCGTGGGACACTTCAACGTGGGCCAACTATTCTGCGAATCTGAGCAGCGCCAGCTTTTCAATTGATGGAGTGGAACCGGACGGAGCGGGCGACGGTGGAAGTGGCAGCGGTTCGTGTTACGCATTTTATCGAGTAGTACGAAACGATCTTCACATCTTCGGTTTAACCAATGGCGCGATTTTAAGAGGAACGGTCACACTTCCAGTAGAAATTGGTTTTCCTGACCATTTAATTTTGACGGGAATTTCAATTCAGAATGGCACAAACCTAGATGCCATTGAGGGTCTCAACATTGACGATACCACTCTGGTCGGCTGGCCTCAGGCAACTTGGGACACTTTGCAAACTTCCAATGGAATTTATCATTTGAACGTCGAAGCGCAGTTCAGCGACGGTGCCATTGTTCAGGCTTCTTCCGAGGTAATTGTGACGGTTTCAAATCTGATTTGGTTTCCCAACTCGTGGAATGTTTGTGGGTATTTCATCAATGTCGAAGCGCAAACCGTTTACACTAACGGCACCTATAAAGCAGAATTGTTTGACGGAGCACCCGTCGCGACAAACAAGATTTTAGAGATAACCAACGTCGTTGATTCGGCGGGATATATTACTTACGGAGGCACCCCCGGGTTCGTCGTTTACAATTATGATCAAGCCACGGGCGAACAGTATTCCAGCCCCTATTACACCGTTGTTGTAACTGTTACTCCGGCGGACGGTTTCGTTTCGGCGAGTGGTTCTTCTGCTAATTCAGCAAAGGCGACAAATACAATCATCGCCGAACTGCCTTGGGATTACTTTACGAAATTTTCGATTGGTTTTATGCCGCTATTTGGCAACGCCGCCGGTGGTTCTACGGGAGCTTTATTATTACAAGGAACTATTTCACAAATTTATACGTGGGCTGATTTACGTCCGAGGGAAAGTAATGGGACGCCATGGGGGAATAATCAGGGCGTCATGTGGGGAACTGCACAAATCCCTTTTGAGTTAAACACCCAATATGCTTTTTCCCACGACTGGGTCGCTCGCGATATGCGAGATCTGATATGTCGGAATCTTTATTTCTACGGGCATGGCGGTCCAGATGTGCTTGGCACAACGCGCACGAATCCTGCGCCTACCGGGTATATCAGGCAACCGGAAGTCGAGAACGCACTTCACAATCATGACAAAAATCCTTTTTACGGATTTAATAATCATCCTTATCGCTTTGTTTTTCTGGACGGATGCAACACCGCTAACGGCGATTGGTGCAAAACATTTGGCATCCCGAAAAAGAGAAATATGCCATTGGCCGATTTTCAGAACCGCGGTTTGCGAACGCGAGCTTTTTTGGGTTGGAGCAGCAAGATTCCTTGGTCAATCGGTGGCACCGCTCCGGATCAGGGTCATATCAGATTTATCAGTGGAGCCTCCAACTTCAAGGGGTTTTTCGAGAACTGGCTGACAGTTACCAATAATATCACGGGAGCAACCTATGGAATTGAAGACGCTGCACGAAAAGCCGCCGCAGGTTACTTCATGTCGAACGCCATTACAGTTTATGGATACCCGGATCTCAAATGGTACGATACCGTCCCTTGAATATGAAAAGAGGACTTCTTGCTATTTTGCTGCTGACGCCCGTATTCGGATTGACGCAGACAAATGTTGCTTACCGACAGACGCTGATTGCCAAGGCACTCCACTCTTCGGTAATTGGTGAAATTCCGACCAATACATTCGCTTTCCAAGAATACGCGTTGGACACACTAATAAAACAAGCCAAAGTGATCAACGAGAAATGGCACATCGAGATTCCTGCCAGTGCTGATCGCGCCACCAATTTGCTGACCATCCCAACTATCGAAGGAATGGAAGGGGGAGTGACGATCGATAATCGTTATCGTTTGGGGATACGGTCGGGACGGTTCATCTATTTCAATGACCAGTTGTATTCCGATTATTCCACACCGCCCAATTATTTGATGAGCAATCTTCCTCCAGCGGAAATGGTTCGTCAGATGCGCGAGGATGTTGATCGAAGTATTCAAGCATCACTGCTCCAGGCTCAGAAAACCAATTTATTGACCAAGGAAAAGGCATTGCAGGTTGCTCGAGAAGCGTTGAAACAAATCGGCATAGAAGAGAAGAACTTTCCTTCGGCGATGACGGGAGCATTAAACCGCAAAGAACTGCCAGTGGCGGAAGTGACGCAATCTTCTTTTCCTGATCGAACCGGAAAACTCCACTGGCTGCCACATTACACCATCCGCTGGACTTACCCGGGAGCATCAGTGGGGCCGGCAACAATGGAAGTTTCAGGAGTAACGAAAAAAGTAACGCATTACGAATCTGATGCTGCTCCTGTCACCATTCCAATTCCGACCAACTATTACCAGATGCTCAACATCATTCCGAACGAATTCAAGTGGCAATATGGGGGTGATCCTCTCTATACAGAAGCCTTTCATGATTTCGCAAAAAGGGCGGCGGTTCGCCAAATGAACATTCTCAAGGACGCGTGGGATGTGGATTTTCCTGAAAAATTTAACACGAACCACATTGCTCATTTTTTTGCAAAGCCGCGCACCAATGGATTTAGTTATAATTTGCAAGCGGCCAATCGTTTTTATTTTCAAGGCTCTGAAAAAGGCATCGATTGGTTTGATGATTATGAGAATAACCTGAAAATGGTTCCCGACACTGCGGCTGAAGTCGCAGCACTGATGAGGAAAAATAAACTGAACAAAGAGCAGGCATTAAAGATCGCGCGCAACGCGCTGTCCAAACTCCGCCTAGACGAGAAAAAATTAAACCTGCCCCAACCGAAAGTTATGCCGGGTCAATTTCCGCTATCGGGAAGCGAAAAACTTTACACGTTTCCCTTTTACGAAGTGAGTTGGACCCGTCCAGATGGTTCGACTCCCATTGGAATGGTGGTCTCAGGAATCACAGGAAAAGTCGTTTTCTATGTGAATAGCTTGGAAACCGGGCCAAAATTTTCTTTGCCGACAAACTATTCAACTATTTTAGGGATTCAAAATATTCCACCGGAAAAGAAAGATTAGTGTGGCTCTGCACCCTAGCGATCATCTCCGCCACGGCGAATAAGCCTGATGCTCCCGTATCTGCGCCTGTTCTCACCCGGCCTGCACGGTGAGCCATACAGGGATATGAAAAATCTGTCGCGGGGCGAGCAAACCAGGACAAGTCGTGTAGTTAGCAAACCAGGACTCTGCTTGTCGGCACGTCCCGTCTTTGAGGAGGGCGAGCGAAGCG
>JAYVSV010000025.1:0-35236 GCA_043775015.1 Verrucomicrobiota bacterium | reverse complement strand
TGCGCGCACGCGCCCAGAGTCTTCCGGCAGCGGCTTCTTTATCACGGAGGACGGTTATTTCATCACCAATGAACATGTGGTCGGGAATGGGGCGGAGGTGCGGTTGGTCACAATGGCCGGCCTCATCTCCGCCAGAGTGGTGAAGGTGGATGCGGCTAATGATATAGCATTGCTTAAGGCGGAGGGGCGATTCGCGGCCTTGCCGGTGGCGGCGAGTCGCGCGGTGAAATTGGGCGGCACGGTGGTCACGGTGGGTTTTCCCAACATCAGCTTGCAAGGGTTCGCGCCCAAGGTGCTGGCGCACGGCGGGCCACGGGCGAGATCGCGTCGCTGTCCGGCGCGGGGGATGACGCGCGGTATTTCCAAATCAGCGTGCCGATGCAGCCGGGCAATTCGGGCGGGGCGTTGGTGGATGAGCGCGGGAACGTGGTGGGCGTGGTGTCGGCGAAATTGAGCGCACGGGCGGCGCTGGCCGCGAGCGGGTCGCTGCCGGAGAATGTGAATTACGCGGTGAAGAGCAGGTAGGGCGCGTCAGTCCCCTGCGCGCCGCTCATCACGCAAACCACGGCGCGCACGGAGTGACGCGCCCTACCGTTTCTGGAATCCGTGCCGGAAGTGGCCGCGAAGTTGAAAGAGCCGGAGACGAAAGAGCGGAAGTTTGAGGAGGTCGTCAAATCCGCGGAGCAAGCTGCCGTCCTGGTTTTGGTTTACTGACCGGCAGTCGTAGCGGCGACTCGGCAGAGCGCCGCATTTTGAATTCAGTCAGCGGCGGTCTGCCGACACGCCGCTACGATCGGAAATTCAGGAGGTGGTGAAGTCGGCGGAGCAGGCAGCGGTGTTGGTGCTAGTTTATTGAACGTAGCAGCCGAACGGATTGTTCCTCCCGCAACTACGGCTGAGAAATTTTCTGATTCACTTTTCGCAAAGTTTCCAATACGCATTGCCAATCTGCTGGCGTCAAAACCCCAAATTCTTTTTCGACAAGTTTCTTTTCCAAAGTCGCCAGCTTGTGCAAGCGCGCAAAGGATGACGCTTTCAGCCCGGCTTTCGCCCAATCCCGAAGTTCGCAATCGAACGGCGAGTCGGAAAATTGTGTCGTGATGCGTGCGAGCAGCAAATCATTATCGCCGCTGTCGAGAAGAACCAAGGCCGGACGCTTCCTGGCGGATGAGCCATCAGTGAACGGGAAATTGATCAGGATTACTGCGCCGGTTCGGAAATTGACCACCGTTATTCCTTGTCGTAAATCGCGTCGCCGGGCGCGTAGCCGTTGAGAAATTGTTCAGCGGTCAGACGCGACCAGTCTGTGTCGCTCGTTTCGTCGGAAGGAAATAAGACGATGACCCGCATTTTGGTGGCGTGCGGAAGATTTTCGGCCAGTTGAGGCGGCACGGACAATTTGCCTTGCTCGGTAATTTCAGAGATGAATTCGACCGCTTGCATGAAACAAAAATACGATTGGCCTGGGGGGATGGCAAGTGCCATTAAATCTTCGCCAAGGCTTTCGCACCCAAGTTTGCCAGAGGAGAAATCGCGGCGCTGTCCGACGTGGGCGATGATACCAGATATTTTCAAAGCCTTGACAAACGACCGCCATTCCGGCGACGCATTGGTTTGCAACCGGCTTTGAATTCCAATGAGCCAGTGGGTTTGGCGAACGTCCAAGGCCGGTTGCAAACCGTCGCTCCGGTCCGTCAGTTGATCGCAAATCCTGATTGCTCTTTCCGTTCGCCTCGCCCTAAATCTTCCGCATGTTAGCCAAGGTCTGTTCCGCCGCCGTCAATGGGATTGAGGCGTATCCAATCGAAGTCGAGGTCAATGCCGGATGGGGTGACACGCTGGTGGTTATCGTCGGCCTGCCGGACGCTGCCGTGAAAGAATCGCGCGATCGCGTGAGCACCGCGCTCGGGAATTCCGGGTTTAAATTTCCCATGGGCCGCACGACGATCAACCTCGCTCCCGCTGACATCAAAAAAGAAGGGCCGAGTTTTGATTTGCCCATCGCCGTTGGAATGCTGGCGGCGAGCGAACAAATCGAAACCGATCAGCTCGATAATTTCATCATGGTCGGAGAACTCGCTTTGACTGGCGCGGTGCGTCCGTGCAAAGGAGTTTTGCCCATCGCCCTGCGCGCTCGTGCCGAGGGAAAAGCGGGAGTTCTTGTCCCTGCGGAAAATGCGCCGGAAGCCGCCGTGGTCGCGGGACTGCAAGTGATTCCCATCCAGAATCTGCGCGAGGCCACCGGCTTTCTCGAAGGAGCAATCAAGATTGCCCCAACCCGCGTCGATCTCACCAAACTTTTTGAGCACGTGCAGAATGACGAAAATGATTTCGCCGATGTCAAAGGCCAGGAATCGGTCAAGCGCGCCTTGGAAATTGCGGCGGCGGGCGGACACAATTTAATTTTGATCGGTCCGCCGGGCACCGGAAAATCAATGCTCGCAAAACGGCTCACCACCATTTTGCCCCCACTGACTTTGGAAGAGGCGCTTGAGACCACGAAGATTCATAGCATCGTCGGCTTGTTGAAACCGGGACAGGCGCTCGTCACGCAAAGACCTTTTCGCGCGCCGCACCACACCGCGAGCGACGCGGGTTTGCTTGGTGGAAATATCAATCCGACTCCCGGCGAAATTTCTCTCGCTCATCACGGCGTCTTGTTTCTCGACGAGCTACCGGAATTCAAACGCAGCGTTTTGGAAACGATGCGCCAACCGCTCGAAGAAGGAATCGTCACGATTTCCCGCGCCGCTGGCACGATGACTTTTCCGGCGCAATTCATGTTGGTGGCGGCGATGAATCCAACGCCGGATGGAAAAATGCCGGGCGAATCGCGTAGTTCGCCGCGCGAAATACAAAACTATCTTGGACGTATTTCCGGGCCGCTGCTCGACCGCATTGATCTGCACGTCGAAGTTCCTGCGGTAAAATTCCGCGAAATTTCCAGCAACGAACGCACCGGCGAAACTTCCGCTGAAATTCGCGCGCGAGTGATTTGCGCCCGCGACCGGCAACATCAGCGCTTCGCCGAAAAGAAAAGCATCACCTGCAACGCGCGCATGGGCAGCCGCGAACTTAAATCATTTTGCGAAATAGATGAATCGACCAAGGAACTTTTGAAATTCGCCATGAGCGATTTGAATTTGAGCGCCCGCGCTTACGACCGGATTTTGAAAGTTGCGCGCACAATTGCAGACTTAGCTGGTGCAGAAAAAATCGCGAGCGAACACGTTTCCGAAGCGATTCAATATCGCTCGCTGGATCGGCAGTTGTGGACTTAGATTTTCGGCTCCCAACAAACAGAACTACTTGAGTGCAGCATCAATGATTCTTTTGAACTGCATTGCCGCCGGATGTCCGGACTGTAGGATCTTTCCGTTTTGATCAATGATATAAGTCGTTGGTACACCTCGAACACGAAACTCCTTGGTGGGCTTTGCTTCCCAACCGCCTTTGCCAGCCCAGAGATTAAACGTGTTCGTCCACCCGCGCTTCTCCAGATGCGCTTTCACTGTTTCCGCTTTGTCGTCGATGCTTAAGGACATGATTTTCACGCGGTCTCCCCAACCTAGATTCTCCGTTCGCAATTTCTGCAAATCAGCCATTGGCTCCTGACACGGGCCGCACCAGGTCGCCCAAATATCCAAAATCAAAACTTTGCCACGATAGTCCGACAATTTTTCCTTGGCCCCGTTGTCGAGTCGCACAAACTCAATTTCAGGTACCATTGATCCGGGCGGCAACGCGTTGTGTTCCGCGACGTAGCTTTCAAAGTTGAGTTTTGCGACATCGTTTGTGTTCAGCAAACCCTCCGGCAATTTTTCCCAGCGAAGTGCGCCCTGAATTTTCCAGTTTTCATTCATCCGCAAGACTTCTCCCGTCTTGAGCACATAATCTCCGCCAATGGAACGGCCGGACTTGGATTTTTCGTCGGACAACAGGCTGAATGTGAACGAGAAAGAATTTGCTTCAACATTGTCCAACGTGCCGGCTGTCCCGCGATTATAAATTTGATTTGCGGTGGTGTCTTTGATTTTCGCTTTGCTGAAATCCAATTCCAATCGTTCCGCAGTTGCCAAAATTTCGCGCGCAGACTGCAACGTTTTTTCTGTCATGCTGCTGTACTGTTTATCAAATGCTTTGCGCGACGGCATCGGGACATTTCTTTTAACAGATTCTTTTTCCAGTCGGTCCCACATCTCGTTCACGTTGAGCATTGCATCGGACGCGAAAACTATTTCGTCACGCGTTTGCAAAAAATGCAACATTGCTTTGCCCAACGCGTCAACGCCCGGATCATCCGCCGAGTGAAGCGGCTTGCGTTTCTCAATTAACGAAAGAATTTTCATTTCGCGTTGCGTTTTTTCGTCAGCGACGGACTCGGGAAAATGTTTCCAGAGAATGCCCTGCTGACAACGCCAGCCGTCTGAAAACTGCAATAGCCCATTTAAGGCAATTTCGTACTCGCCCGTTAAAACTTTATTTGTTTCTGCACCCAGCGGTTTCCCCGTGAGAACAAGAGTTATTTCAGACTTCCACGGCAGCGACTCGCCGTCTCCTTGAATTGTGGGATTGCGAGAAGTCCCGCTCCGCGTGGCCTGAATTTCTTTGATTTGAAAACGAACGCGTGCCGGATTGATTCCCAACTGCGCGGCTTTCTCGATAAAAATTTCGGCGCTCATCGCCAAATTCTTCTGCTCGTCCTTCAAATGTTTCTGGAACGACGCGCCAAGCGGATCTTCCGCTTGTGCTGAGTTTGTTTTTGAACTCACTTTACGCCAATCCTCAAGAGAAGGGGCAACTTCTTTGGCGAAGGTTACGGAATCGCGGCTTTCGAGCAGTTGTAAAACGCTTTTACCCAACGCGGAAAGGTCTTCGTTGGTCGAGGTCGTGGCGGCTTCGCAATTTCCGACTATTGCTATAGCCAGGAACAAAAAGGAAAATGAACTAAGCCGGAGAATGGGAGTATTCGCTTTCATGGATAGGCGAACACTAGCTTTTCCATTTCGTTGCGCAATTTCAAAAGTCAGCCCATGCCGTTTCCTCTTCAATAAACGATTTATCCGCTGAACTTAAAAACTCGGCGCGTCGAATTTCATGCCGTGCGCATCGGCCACAGCTTGATGCGTCACTTTTCCACCCATCACGTTAATTCCGCCGATGAGCGCGGGTTGGCGTTGGCAGGCTTCTTTCAAACCTAAATCTGCGAGCAGTTCGATGTAGCGATAGGTCACGTTGGTCAGGGCTTGGGTCGCGGTGCGGGCATAGGCACCGGGCATGTTCGCGACGCAATAATGGGTAACCCCTTCCTCGACGAAAACGGGATTGTCATGCGTAGTCGGGCGCGAAGTTTCAGCGCAACCCCCCTGGTCAATCGCGATGTCCACGAGAACGCTGCCAGGCTTCATGCGGCGCAACATTTCGCGGTTGATGAGCTTCGGAGCTTTCGCGCCGGGAACCAGAACCGCGCCAATGAGCAAATCGACAGCGGGCAAAAGTTCCATCAAATGCGCTTCGCTGGAAAAAAGGGTGTGCGCCGTGTGCAGCGTGATGTCGAGAAAGCGCATTCGTTCCAGATCGACTTCAAGAATCGTCACATCTGCGCCGAGTCCTTGCGCCATGCGCGCGGCGTTGATGCCGGACGCGCCACCGCCGAGCACGACGACTTTTCCCGGCAAAACTCCCGGAACGCCGCCAAGCAAAACTCCGCTGCCGCCGTGGTGTTTCGCCAGAAAATATCCGCCAACGAGAATCGACATGCGCCCGGCGATTTCGCTCATCGGTTCGAGCAACGGCAATCGGCGGTTCACTTCAATGGTTTCGTAAGCGATGCCGGTCACGCCGGATTTCAAAAGTCCTTCGGTTAAAGTTTTGTCAGCGGCGAGGTGCAAATAGGTGAAAAGAATTTGGCCCGGTCGCAGTAGAGAAATTTCCGACGTCTGCGGCTCTTTGACTTTCACGATTAATTCCGACTGTTGAAAAACTTGGGCGTGTTCCCGAACGATGGTTGCGCCAGCGCTTTCGTAATCCGCGTCGTTGTAGCCAATACCGGAACCAGCATTGTGTTCGACCACCACTTTGTGTCCGCGCTTGATCAGTTGGTAGGCGGCAGAAGGCAGGAGTGCGACACGATATTCCTGGCCTTTAATTTCTTTAGGGACTCCGATAATCATAATTTTGCGAGGGTCAGGAGTGCGCGAATGAGAGTCAAGCCACAAGCATTACGAGCGGACCGTTTGCCGTGGAGCGAGAGAACGCCGTTCTGTTTCATCGCTTATTTCCACCAATTTCTGCAAGGTGATTGCACCAGCCACGCGACGTTCGGCTTCCAGGATTTCGTCAAATTTTCCACGAACGAGCGTGCGTGAGGCCTCGTCGCGCGTGTCAAGCTCCTGCCCTAGCCCGGAGCGGATTGCATCCAAAATGTTCTGGTAGGAAATTTGGTCAAGTGGCCGGGCGGGGGCATAAGCTTTTTCGTCCTGTAACTTGGAAGCGACTTCCAGGATCAATTTTGCTTTGAACAGCGGGTCCATGACTTTGCCGATGAGCTGGCTCGGCACATGCAATGCGTCAGCGATCTGGGAGCTGGTGGGTGGCCGTTCGCCGCGATGGAATAGTAGCGCCAGGTAAGTCATCAAACGCAAAGCGACAAATTCGCGTCCGCGTTCATTTACGTTTTCAGTCTGCCGCTCTTGAATGTAGGCGCGGCGATTTTGATACGCGTAAGCCACTTGCGCACCAAAGAGGACAATCAGCCACGAAAAATAAATCCCGACCAGAAACACCGGAACAACGGCGAGCTTTCCGTAAATCTGGCTGTTCCGCGCCACCTGGCCAAAATAGACCGCGTTGAAAACATTGTTGAGATGCCAGAGGCTACCTCCAACAATTCCTCCGATCAAAGCCGCGCGCCAATGCACTTTGGTGTTGGGCATCAGTTGATAAAAGAGCGTGAAGGTTAAAATCAAAATGGCGACGGGGAGCCATTGATAAACGAGGCTGGCGATGAATGGAGAGTATTCCAGAATTTTTTTGGTCGTTTCGAAATATGGACCCACGTTCAGCCCCATCGCGACCAGTAGAAGAATCGGCCCCAGCGTGATCGCCGTCCAATATTGCGGAGTGCGCACGAACCAGCTTCGTCCCTGCGGCACGCCCCAAATGTCATTGAGCGTCACTTCGATGGTGGCCAGTAGCGAAATGGCGACGAACACGAGTGCGACGAGCGCCGCCGCGCCGAGCTTGCCGCCGCTCACGTTGTCGATGTAACCGCGAATACTTTTGATGAGTTTATCCCTTCCGCCGGATTGATCGGTCTGGTCCTTGGAAACGAGATCGAGTTGTGGAGCGACTTTGGATACGAGCGTATCAATGACCCTGGCGATTTGTTCCTCGCCCTTTTCGCCTTGGAGAAAAGTGGTCGAGATGCTGATGCCGACAGCCAGGAGCGGAACCAGCGCAAGCAGCGTGGTGTAGGCGAGCGCGGACGCGCGGACGGGACATCGATTGCGCCAAAAGCTTTTCCCAACGAGAACCCAAAAGTGCGCGAACCTTTCCCAACGAGGCATTTTTTCTTCGCCATGCGTCGCCAAGATATTTCCATCGAATACGGCCTGGAATTGGGCTTGAAGTTTTCTAAGCAGGGAAATGAGTTCGTTGGCCATAGAGACAAAACAAAATTATCCCGCCACCGGCAAAGTTCAATGCTGAATGCAGCTCCACGCATTTTGGAGGGGCGCGAAGCCTAATTTGACTTTGAACTCAAAGTGACCTGCCTTAATCTCGCCCCCATGGCTCGGAAAGAATCAACCAACCCGCCCGGAGTGCGTGGTTTCAGCGACACCATTGGCATTGCGCTCTGTGCTTCGGCGGTGCTCGTAATGATCGCACTCGCGTCCCATGATCGGCGGGATCTCGCGGTCAATTCCGTCCCGCCAAATGAGACAATGCACAATCTCGGCGGGCCGGTGGGAGCGTGGGTTGCGCATATAATGTTTTTTGTTTTTGGCGCAGGCGCGTTCGTTTTGCCGGTGTTGATGCTGACCTTCGGCGTCGGTTACCTGTTTCCGGTTTTATCTTATCTTCGGCATCGCTGGCTTTGGGCGGCACTTCTGTTTTTCAGTTGTCTTGGTTTGCTTGGATTTTATTCAAGTTGGTTTCCAGGTTTGCACGAGAGTATGAACGCGGAAGCGGGCGGACTGCTCGGAAAGTTGGCGGATAAATATATTCGCGGCCTTTGCGGCAAAGCAGGAGCAACGATTATTTTCCTGACCTTCTATCTGCTCGCGCTGTTGAACCTGACCAATTTTCAATTGGGCGAATGGATTCGCGCACGCTGGTCGCCGGTGGCGCTGGATGATCCAAATGCGACGGATGAAGAAAAGGAATTAGCCAGAAAAGCGCGGGATCTCGAGAAGCAGGCGCGCAAATTGCAGGAGCAAGCGGACAAGGCGGCCAAAGTTGACAAGGTCGCGACCGCAGCCGCAGCCGCGACAATGATCGATAAAGAAAAACCGTCGCTCGGTGCCGATCTCAAACCAGTTCCAGAACCGACCGTGCGTGATTTAAGTTTTCCGCAAGTGAAAACGGGACGGGCAGGGAAAACCAAATCTGTTGAGCCGGAAAAAATCGAACCGAAACCAGAGCCGGTGTTGGAAGAAGTTATTTCTGCAAAGGAAATTGTCGCTGCTGCGACTGTTGCCGACATTCTTGGGAAACCGGTGGCCAAAAATACGGACGGAAAAACCGGCGGTTTGGACGGACCGGAAGTTGCACCAGTGCCACTCGATGCCAACGGAAATCCTTTGCCCGAACCAGTCATCACTTTGCCCACCGCGCCACCGGTTGCGCCGCGCCCGAAACTGGTTCCAAAAAAACCAAAACCGATCACCGTCGCTGCCGCGCCCGCGATTGGAAATTATCAGTTGCCGTCGCTCGATTTTCTCCAGCATCCCGACATGACGGTGAAGGCCACCGAATCAAAGGAAGAATTGATGGCCAACGCGCGCCTCATGCAGCAGACGCTCGCGCAGTTCGACATCGAAGTGCAGATGGGCGACATCACCAAAGGCCCGACGATCACGCGTTACGAATTGCATCCCGCGCCCGGCGTGAAGATGGAAAAAATCGCCGCGCTCAATAACAACATTGCGGCGGCGTTGAAGGCCGAGCGCATCAATATTCTCGCGCCCGTTCCTGGAAAAAGTTCTGTTGGCGTTGAAGTTCCTAATCTCGTCAAGACGAAGGTCATCATGCGCGACCTTTTTGAATCGGACGAGTGGCAGCATAGCAAAGCGCGTATTCCCATCGCGCTTGGCAAAGATGTTTATGGCCATCCGATCATTGCCGACCTCGCGGAGATGCCGCACTTGCTCATCGCCGGCAGCACTGGTTCTGGAAAATCCGTTTGCATTAACTCAATCATCGCGTCTCTGCTTTATCGTTTTAAGCCCGACCAACTTCGCTTTGTCATGATCGATCCGAAAGTGGTCGAGCTTCAGCAATACAACGCGTTGCCGCATCTCGTCGTTCCCGTCGTCAACGATCCGAAAAAAGTCATTCTCGCGCTGCGTTGGGTCGTCAACGAAATGGAAAAACGTTATCAGATTTTTGCGAAAGTGAACGTGCGCAATATCAAATCGTTCAACGACCGGCCGAAGGATAAACCGATTCCCGAAAGCGAACCCGAACTTCCGCTCACGGTGAAAAAGGAAAAAATCGAAGCAGGCGGCGACGGTTTCGCCGTGGAAGTGGATGAAGAAATTGTCGTCCCGCGCGACAACGATATTGTCATTCCAGAAAAACTTTCCTACATCGTCGTCATCATCGACGAGCTTGCGGACTTGATGCTCGTCGCTCCGGCGGATGTCGAAATGGCGATTGCGCGCATCACGCAAATGGCGCGCGCGGCGGGAATTCATTGCATCGTCGCCACGCAACGTCCGAGCGTCGATGTCATCACCGGCGTTATCAAGTCGAACATCCCGGCGCGCATCGCGTTTCAAGTCGCCGCCGCCGTGGATTCACGCACGATTCTCGACGGACAAGGCGCAAACAAATTGCTCGGCAAAGGCGACATGCTTTATTTGGCGCCCGGTTCCTCGAAATTAATTCGCGCGCAAGGCGCATTGATCACCGACCAGGAAATTCAAGACATCGTCGATTTCATCGCGAAGCAGGGCAAGCCGACCTACGAAATGGAAATCCACAAGCAATTGCAAAAACCGGTGAACACTTTCGACGGCGAAGGCAGCGGCATCGACGAAGACGAATCGCTCATCGAGCAGTGCATTGAGGTCATTCGCAGCGAACAAAAAGCCAGCGTCTCGCTCATGCAACGTCGCTTGCGCCTCGGCTACACGCGCGCCGCGCGCATCATGGACGAACTGGAAAACCGCGGCATCGTTGGCCCAAGCAAAGGGGCGGAGCCGCGCGATATTTTAATCGATTTGGACGGTGGTGGCGCGGATGGCGCGGGGCAAGGGTTGTGAACTGGCCCTCGCCCGAAAAAAAAACGAAGTTTCTTTGCGGTGTCCGCATGGCTATTTTCTTCGCAATGTCTGCCGCCACGAAATCCGAAGTGCTTGATTTGATTGAAGCCGACGTCAGATGAGGATTGTTTTCGACACCAGTGCGCTCGTCGCCGCCGCCCGCTCGAACCGGGGCGCGAGCCATGCATTGTTGGCGCGGTTGCCGGATGCCGGTTTTCAAACGGTCATTTCCGTCGCGTTGTTCTGCGAATATCGCGCGCTCCTGCTTCGTCCGGAAAATCTGTTGCAACGCACCTCGACCCAAGCCGAAATTTTTCTGGATTTTCTGATTTCGACGAGTCATTTACAGGAGGTTTTCTTTCGCTGGCGGCCCGCGTTGCCCGACCCGAATGACGACCTGATTCTTGAACTGGCGGTGGCGGCCAGTTGCCGCTACATTGTCACGCACAATCTCCGGGATTTCCGGGGAGTGGAAAAATGGGGGATCGCAGCGGTGTCGCCGGGCGATTTCCTGACATTGATAAAAAAAGAAACATGAGCACGCTGACCATCCAATTGCCTGACGGTGTCGCCCGCCAACTGCGTGAATGTGCAGACAGGGAAGGCGTGACGGTGGATCAGTTGATATCCTCTGCCGCGTCGGAAAAGTTGAGCGCGATGCTGACAGTGGAGCACCTGCGCGAACGCGCTCGCAATGCGAAACGCGAGGATTTTATCGCGTTCTTGAACGGCTCACCGGATGTTCCGCCGATGCCGGGCGACGAGTTGTGAGGGTGGCCGAGCGCGCCGCCCGCATCATGGATGAACTGGAAAATCGCGGCGGCGTCGGCCCCAGCAAAGGTGCTGAACCACGCGATATTTTAATTGATCTCAACGGCGGCGGCATGGACGGCGCGGGGCAAGGGTTGTAATTGTTTGAATTTCAGATTCCTTACGATTCGGAGAAACGCACTACAGATCTCAATACAAACTCAGCAAACATGCAAAATTCATTGATTCAACTTTTGGAGCGTTCAAACTTTTCTTGCTTCAAGATAACCCTTGGTCCGGGTGTGGTCAGATATTTATGCGTGGAAGAATTCTTGGGAGCAAACGTCGAGGAGACAATCTCACTCATACGCTCTCTACCCGACAGCCTGGAAATCGAAGAACCGCCTCCAATTAGACCTGGGAGCCTCACCCAGGAGTTCAAGCGCAATTGGCCTGAATTTTTGCATCAAGAAAATTGGATGAAGCTGGATTTTGAAAGTGTCAACCGTTTTGCAGATACAAAGACATGGGATAATAAGTTGCGTATACAGCACGCATTAGGTCGCTTGTTTCTCGCGGAGGGGATGCCATCTTGGGTTTACTGCCGTTTTCATGAACTTCTGCGCCTAAAAGAAATCGCATTCGATGAGTGCTTGAAATCTTGGATAAAGGGAGCAATAGGGGACCGCGATATTACCAATTCCTATCGAAAATCTTCGGACCACATTATCGTTTACGAAAGAGATGAAGACATAGAATGCGTATTCACCAAGACACCTTTTGTAATGGAAAAGTTGAATGTTTTAGAGCGAGACGAGGAGGAAAAGAAAGCAACGATTGAATTAGAAATGTTGCGTCTTAGCCGGTTTGATTGCTTCATTTATTTAATAGAAGATTTCAGAAATAAAACTTTCAAAATCGGACGCAGTAAGACGCCCGCAAGACGAGAACGCACACTTCAATCCGAAGTTCCGCAAGTAGCAATGAGGTTTTCAATTCCTGCTGATGAGAGCCATGAGCGACAGTTGCATGAATATTTCCAGAACAAGAGATTGCGCGGAGAGTGGTTCGCCCTGACAAACGATGACTTGATATGGGCGGTCGCTTTTTTGAAATCCCACGGTGATATTTCTCGGGCGATCGTGGATTATCAGTGGCTTGGGAACATTTATTTCGCATCTACTACTACAACATCAAACAAATGAAAAACTCATGTTTAGCAACTCGCGAAGATCCGCGCATTCAAGAATTCATTTCGCTTGTTCGGATCGTCGGAGAGGACACTTGTAAACTAATTTTAGATCGACGCCTTTACTGCGCGATTTTCAACGGCGCAGAATTTCGCGATAACCAGGTATTTGTACTTCGGCCGGCAAAACCAAGAGAATTAAGTCATTTCAAATACCTAGCTACGTCCAGTCAGACTTCGGTGGCTCTGATCAAGCTAAAGAACTTGTCAGAAACAGCTTTTCCAGAAGAGATAGCTAATTTTCGGATTTTTCCCAGCAAGGAACAAGGAGCGCAGGCATTTCTGGTAGATGTTTTTGGGCGACAGAGCGAGTCGAAGCCTGTCGACTATTTTCGTCCGAAGTCACTGGTTACGTTTAGAACCCATTGTCTTAATCTTAATGTTGTTTGGATCGGAGCGAACAATCTTCGAGAACCCTTTTATAGATTTTGCCTTGATCCTACGAAACTTACTTCTTACCGATGCAATAAAGATTCTGCGCCGTGCGGATGAACAGTTGTCCTTGGGAAACAGCAATTGAACTGCGCACCGGTTCCTCGCTCATCGGAATGGTCGATAGGATCTTAAACTCTTTTCCCGCATCCAGCACGACAACGGTTCCACGCTCACTGATGCAATAAATTTTCCCGTCCGCGCCGGTCGGCGAGCCGCGAAAAATATCACGCACACCAAGATTCCCCTGCCATTTTTTCTCGCCGGTTTTTGGATCGAGACAGGTCACCATCTGCTTGTCGCCGTCCAGGACGTAAAGTTTGTTCTGATAAAATAATGGCGTCACGCAATCGCTCGGATACTCGTCGAATTTCCAGGCGACATGGGTGGCGGTGATATTTCCTTTGCCGCCGGATTTGATGGCAAAGACCGGTTCCCTTTTCGGGGCACAGACAAAAATCATTCCGGCGCCAGTCACGGGCGATGGAACGGTGCGCATCCATTGTCCGTCCTTGGCGTTCAAGCCGTCGCAACGCCAGATTTCCTCGCCGTTCTGCGCGTTGTGGCCCGTCGCGCAATTGCCGCCCACGATAAGAATTTCCGTTCCATTTTTCCCTTCAAACGGAATCGGCGTGGAATAGGATTCGTTCGACTCCATTTGCGCCTGGGTTTTGCGAACGTGCCGCCAAAGGTCTTTGCCGGTTTTGGGATCGAGGCAAAGGAGATAGGATTCGCGATCGGGTTTATCGTCAATGGCGTGCGTGTAATCCGGCGGAATCGGCTGGCGCTGCAACACCTGGAGGTAAAGTTTTCCTTTGTAGAGAACCGGACTGGAGCCATAGAGCCACATGAGGGCAAATTTCCCGAAGTCTTTCGCAATATTCCGCGTCCAGAGTTCTTTGCCGGAAAAATCGTAGGCGGCGAGATCGCCGGTGGCGAACATCGCGAAAACCGTTTTTCCATCGGTCACAGGCGAGGGCGACGACGCGTTGTTGCGGCCAATCATTTTATCGCCGACCGCAACTTGCTTTTGCCAGCGGAGGGTTCCATCGACGCGATTCAGGCAAATGAGGTTTAAATTTTTCTGCGCATCCGGGCTGGAAACAAAGACGTGATCGCCCCAAATCGCCGGAGTCGCGCCGCTGAAACCAGGCAACGCCGCCTTCCAGACGACGTTTTCGCTGGTGCTCCAGTTGGTTGGAAGATTTTTTTCGGAACTGGATCCATTGAAAGCCGGGCCGCGCCATTGCGGCCAGTTATCTGCGAACAAAGAAAAGTGACTAAACAAAAGCAGGGCAGTGCCAAGGGTGATTAATCGACTATTCATCTCATTTTGATAACGACCCGATTTGTTGAAAACAAGCGAATTGAATTTTTGCTTCGGAACTGCTCCGAAAAGCACCTTTACAAAAGTGTGCCATTTGTTAAACCCAGTCAGTCACGACAGGGATTAATTATGAAAAACAAAATCAAAACTCTACTCACCACAGGGCTGCTCGCTGCGGTTTTCGCAACCAGCACTATCACCACTCCAGCTCAAGACAAGAAGCCCGCTGCGGCTGGCGAGACCAAGAAAGGCAACCCAAACGGCATGCCTTTCAACGGGAAAATCAACGAAATAGATAAAGCGGCCAAGACCATCAACATTGGCAAGGAAAAGAAACGAACGATCAGCATCACCTCAGAAACAAAAATTACCAAAGACGGCAAGGCAGCAACTTTGAACGATGCAGTGGTTGGCGAAAAGGTGGGCGGTTTTGCCCGGGAAAACGCGGATGGGAAACTCGAAGCCGTTTCCCTGCGCATCGGAAACAAGCCAGAGGCCAAGGAAGGTGAAGCTAAACCGAAAAAGAAAAAAGAATAACCGCTTCCAGAATTAAAACTTAATCAAGGCAGGCCAGAGGGCCTGCCTTTTTTTATTTCCCAGACTAGCGCCGCCACCAGCTTTTCGTATTGCCCTTCGTCGGTTCAATGTTGCGGGCGACCTGCTCGCGCAGCACCTCGGTGCGGGCGAAAGTCAATTCCATCATGAAATCATCGTACGAAGGAAAACGTTCCGACGGTTCCTTGGCCATCGCCCGCACCAACGCATCGCTGGTGCGTTGAGTGATTTCCAGAACGACATGGTTGGGCGGAGTCAACGGAGTATGGACATGGGCCGAGACCAAATCCTCCACGGTCGGTGCTTCAAACGGAACGTGACCGGTCAGTGCGTGATACAATGTTCCCCCGAGGCTGTACATGTCCGAAAGAAAATCTTCGCGCTCACGTTTTATTTTTTCGGGAGCAACGTAGTAAGGTGTTCCCCAGACGCTGGATTCACTCGACGTATCCACTTCAGCCTCCGCCGCACGCGCCAACCCAAAATCAATCAGCTTCGGCTCGGGCGGCACATCGCTGTTGAATAAAATATTTCCCGGCTTGATGTCGCGATGGAGCAAATTGTGTTTCAACGCGGTCCCGAGGGCCGAGGCCATTTTGATTCCCACGTCGAGAACATCGAGTTCCGGCAAACGTCCTTCCAGAGTAATGCGTGTATCCAGACTGCCGTTGTTGGCCAGTTCCATAACGAGATACGGTTGCCCTTCGAACTCGTCGAAAGTGTAGATGTGAATGATGTTGGAATGATTCAGCGACGCGCCGGCCCGGGCTTCGCGATAAAAACTTTCCAAAATTTCGGGATCCTGCGTCATTTCGCGCTTCATCATTTTCAACGCCACACCGCGTTGGAGATTCACATCAAAGGCGCTGAAGACCGTCCCCATTCCTCCCGAAGCGATTACTTCGCGCAATTCAAATTGACGAAACGTGACTGGCAACATGACCGGATGGCCGCACTTGGAGCACGGCGCGGTTTCAAAAGTGGGTAAATCACCGGAAATAAAATTCTTCGTGCTACACGCGCCGCAACTAACCATTTTCAATGGCTTGCTGGCTTCAATAGGGTCACTGGTCACAAGGCAATATTATCATTGAGACAGAGCGGCTCAAGTCCGATGCGTGAAAAAAATTCTTTGACAAGGCTTTGAGTCTGCTGTTTCTTCCTGCCTCGAAAATGAAGAACACGTTTACAGTAACAATGAGCCTGTGCGCTGGCTGCTCCGTCGGAGTCATGCCGATTTGGCGCTCACACCAGGTTTCTGGCAACGTGGCAAGAATCTTCTAAACGAACCAACCAAAGATTTTTAAAACCCACGATTGCCAGTCAATCGTGGGTTTTTTGTTTAATGATTTGCCGTTCCAGAAAGGGCGGCAGGGAAAGAGAAAAATAGCATGAAAGAAATAAAGAAAAAATTGCCGGCCCGGTTTGCTCGCGAAACGCGATTCAACCTGGTGCCGGTGTTAAGACCGCCGTTTCGTGCGGTGGAAGAGACCGAGTTCGAGCAATTGAAAGCCCGGTTGTTGCGACGGTTGTTGGACAACGCCATCCAGCCCGAGTTGAGCGGGCCGTTACGCCGAGCCGCCAATGAAGCCGCTGCACTGGCTTGGACCACGCCGTTTCCAGCCTTGTTCTTCCCTGCGTTGTTGGAAGAAAAAGCGTTAGGTGCGCGCCGGCAAATTCAAAAGCAAAATCAAGTGCGTCTCCGCAGTGAAACCTTGCTCGTGGAGGCCGCATGATTCTCGCACTGAAACAGACGCTCGCTCATGCCGAATCAATGGCATGGAGAGTTGTGGCTGCGAAACACCGTTTCGTTTCTCGTCCACAACTCTCCATGCCCATTTTCCGTCGCGCCGGAACGCCAACCTTCCGGTTTTCGAGTTATTCTATTGACCGTGTTTTGAACCGCACCTTAGTTTTCCTCGGTGGAGTATAAGCTTCTGTTTACACCGAACCCTTGGATGATTTTGCCGTTCGGCGCTCTGCTGGCGATGATCGCCATCGGACCGCTGCTGCTGCCAAATTGGTGGCTGAAACATTACGCCAAAGTGGCACTGGCTTTGGGAGCGGTGACTCTCTGCTATTATTTTTTTGGATTTCAAGGTGATACCACTGGCATTGCTCGACACAAAATTGGTGAGACCGCACACCATTATCTGAGCTTCATCGCACTGATCGGCTCTCTTTACATCGTTTCAGGGGGTATCCATATCAACGTAAAAGGAGAAGCGACGCCCATGGTCAACGTGACCTTTTTGTTTGTTGGAGCCGTGTTGGCCAATTTTCTGGGAACCACGGGTGCATCAATGCTGCTGGTTCGCCCCTGGTTGCGGATGAATAAATATCGTATCACCGCGCATCACGTCGTGTTCTTCATTTTCATCGTCTCCAACGTGGGCGGTTGCCTGACTCCCATTGGCGATCCGCCATTGTTCCTCGGTTATTTGAAAGGCATTCCGTTCTGGTGGGTGGCCGAACATTGCTGGCCAATGTGGGCTTTGGGAATTGGGATTCTGCTCGCCATGTTCTACTTCGTGGACGTGCGCAATTTCCGCCGAGCACCAAAACGCGTCCGCGGCGACTTAACCCAAAATGAAGAATGGCGTTTTGACGGAATCTCCAACATTTTTTTCCTCGCGGTGATTCTTGGTTCCGTGTTCATCAACAACCCTCCGTTCCTGCGTGAGGGGTTGATGATTGGCGCGGCGGTTGGATCCTACTTCACCACGCAAAAGCATGTGCATAAATCAAACAACTTCAATTTTCATCCGATCCAGGAAGTCGCGATTTTGTTCATTGGAATTTTTGCCACGATGATGCCCGCGTTGGATTGGCTTCAAGAGAACTCGCGCGCGTTGGGCACCCCCTCTCCTTCGCTCTATTTTTGGGCCGCAGGCACTCTCTCCGGTTTTCTCGACAACGCTCCAACCTATTTAAGTTTCCTGAGCGCCGTGGAAGGGAGCATCGACAAACAAATCATTGCGCAAGTCGATCATCTCATCAAATCAGGCGGGGCCGATCTCGCAACCCTGACGGGCGCAACCGCCGATCAAGTGCGCCATACCTTCGATGCCTTGAAACAATATTTTCCGAGGCAAATGGCTGCGGGAATCATCACTGGCGAAGACATCAAGATCGCTTACCTCCTCGGAAATATTTCGCTCAATAGCTTCATCGTCGCGATCAGCGTCGGGGCGGTTTTCTTTGGTGCGGCTACCTACATCGGCAACGGGCCAAACTTCATGGTGAAATCCATTGCGGATCATCAAAACGTCCATACCCCCGGGTTCATGGGATATATCCTGAAATACACCCTGCCCTTCCTTATTCCGATGTTCATCGTGATCTGGCTGGTTTTCTTTTTCAGGCACTAGACGAATGCGTTTGCTCTACAACATTCTTTTCCCGATTGGCCTGGCGATCAGTGCTCCATTTTATTTTTTAAAAATGTGGCGGCGCGGAAATTGGCGGGCGGGATTCAGCCAGCGTTCCGGTCGATACAGCGGCAAATTAAAACAAGGCCTGACCAATCGCGACGTGCTTTGGCTGCACGCCGTCAGCGTGGGTGAAGTGAATATTTGCACCCGACTCATTCAAGCTCTCGAGCCGCGCGCGCCCAATTTGAAAATCGTCGTCTCGACCACAACTTCCACCGGCATGGGCGAACTGCAGAGCAAACTGCCGCAGCACGTGGATAAAATTTATTACCCAATCGATGCCTACAAATTTGTCCGCCGGGCGATCACCACAATTCATCCGACTGCAATCGTTCTCGTCGAAGCGGAAATTTGGCCGAACTTTCTTTGGCAAGCCATTGATCGCGACATTCCGTTGTTCCTGGTGAACGCGCGGCTTTCGGACAAATCGTTCCGAGGCTACAAACGTTTTGGTTTTCTGTTTCGACCGATTTTCCAAAGCTTCGCGGGCGTCGGTTGTCAAAACGAGACTGATGCCGCCCGCCTTCGTGAACTCGGTTTTCCTCCGGAAAATGTACACACTTTTGGAAATTTAAAATTTGATGCGGCCAGACTCGATGAACGGCGCGTGCTTCATGTTCCGGATTTGCTCGCGCAAATTGGCGTTCCGGCGAATGTCCCGGTCCTCGTCGCCGGGAGCACGCACGATGGTGAAGAGGCGCTGCTCGCCGAAATTTTTCTTCGACTGCGCCAGCGTTTTCCCAATTTGTTTCTGGTACTCGTGCCCAGGCACTTTGAACGCGGACGAGAAGTCGGACGCGCTTTGGAATCGCGCGGAGTAAAATTTGTTTATCGCAGCACGATCACGCCAGCGACCCGACACAAATCTGGCGAAGTGGATTGCCTGCTCGTCAACAGCACCGGCGAATTAAAATTTTTCTACGAACACGCATCGTTGATCTTCGTTGGAAAAAGTTTAACGGCGGAGGGTGGTCAGAATCCCATCGAGCCGGGAGCGCTGGGCAAGGCGATGATTTTCGGGCCGAACATGCAGAATTTTGCGGCGATTGCCAACTCGTTCGTGAAACGGAATGGGGCGGTTCAAGTCCGCGATGCCGCAGATTTGGAACACGCAATCGGCAACCTGCTGGGTGACGACGCCCGCCGGGCACAGCTTGGAAAAAACGCGCAAGAAGTCGTGCGAGAAAATCTCGGCGCAGTGGAACGCACGGTGGAGATGATTCTCGCCAGGTTGTCGGAGCACCGGCAACCCGAACCGCTCGCTTAACCGAGAATTCGTTTTCCTTCGCTGAGGAAAATCCCCTGGAAATTCATTTCGAGTGCCTGCGCATTCGTAGCCTTTGCCAGCGCTTCTTCGCGTGAAACTTTTCCATCCTGCACCAGTTGCAAAAGGGCCTGATTGAAATTTAACATCCCATCTTCATTGCCGGTTTCGATGGCAGCCGGGAGTTTATCAAGACGATTTTCTTCAATCAATTTTCGCACCGTTCCGGTGTTGATCAAAATTTCCTGGGCGGGGGTCATTCCTCCCGCGATGGTGGGGACCATGCGCTGACAAATCACCGCCTGCAACGTGCCGGCCAATTGGCGGCGGACTTGTTCACGTTCATCCGCTTTGAAGAAATCCAAAACACGGCTGACCGACTGCGACGCGTTCGTCGTGTGCAAGGTCGAGAGCACCAGATGGCCCGTGTCCGCCGCGCTCATGGCTGCAGAAAAACTGACGGCGTCGCGCATTTCTCCGACCATGATAATATCGGGATCCTGACGTAAAACGTGTTTGAGGCCGTGCCCAAATGAAAGTGTGTCGAGACCGACTTCGCGCTGTTCGATGATTGATTGATTATCCTCAAACACATATTCGATGGGATCTTCCATCGTGATAATGTGTTTGCGGCTGTTGGCATTGATATACTCGATCATCGCCGCGAGCGTGGTCGATTTACCGCAACCGGTGGAACCGGCGAGCAAAACAATTCCGCGCGGTGACTGCGAAATCTTCTTCAAAATCGGAAGCAGCCCAAGCTCTTCGAAGCTGGGAACCTGCGTTTTCACAAAACGCATCGCCAAACAGGCGCGGCCACGTTCTTGGAAAAGATTGGTGCGGAAACGGCCTACGCCCGGCAGGAAATAGGAAAAGTCAACTTCGTGATCCTCTTCATAACGTTTTTGCAAATGCTTTGGCAGCATGTTGGCCGTAATGGTGGCCATCCATTCATCGGTCGGTAGCGGAGACTCGATGGCAACCAGAGCGCGGTTGATCCGAAAAATGATTGGGTTACCAATTTTAACATGAATGTCCGAAGCTCCGCCTTGGACAGCAGTTGATAAAATGCGACGAAAGATTTCCATGCGCGGAACTCTACAGAGCGCCAAGCGATGAGACAAGTATCTGTCGCGCAGCAAAGATTATTAATTTTTCTGGATCAAAATTGTGACCAATCCATTTTGCCAAATACTCAAGCCTCAGGCGTAAAACCCATCACAATATCGAACCGGGCGGCGAGTTCAGCGGCGCGGCTTTCCTTCATGGGCGCGAATGGAATGATCACCGATTTCCTGGCCTTTTCATCTTTGATGCTTTTGAGCACACCATCGCGTTCGTTTTGCGGTTCGCCTGCGACGTAACATTGAGTCGTAAATTTTTCACGGCCTTTCATTTTAACCGCAAAATGAATGTGCGGTGAGCGACCGGGATATTGAACCGGTTTGATCGTGCGGAAAAGATACTCGCCAGTGGAACCAGTGAGGAATCGGCCAAAACCCTGGAAGTTGCTGTCGCGCTTTCCATGATTATTGCTGCCGCTGTGCAGATAAATTCCGTTCTTGTCCGTCTGCCAGATTTCGACGAGCGCATTGCGAATAGGCTCGCCGCGTGCATCAAGAATGCGTCCGCTCAAATAGGTGACCTCCCCGGCAGCAGGCGTGAGCGCATCATTGACGATGACAAGATCGTTGTCGGTATCGAGTGGAAGTTTGTCCGGGTAAAATGGCCCTTCCGTTTGGGGCGGTGTGAGAGCCAGTTGTTCGGCAAATGCGCCCGGCACACTCCAGAATAAAGTAGCGAGCGAAAGTTGGGTGAGGAACCGACGACGATCATTCCGCAACGCGTCCGTTTGCAAAATCATGGATGGGGTCTTCATAAAAAAAACCATAACCGAAGCATCGCCGATTGGAAACAGATTTGCGGATGTAGTGTCCGAAAAATAAACCCGCCGAGTTGCGAGTTTGTATCCGACAGGACTAGAAATCTCGCTGACATAGCTGGGGCGGTCGCATCCATCACCGAATTCGATTTGAATGTTGAGAGTGAAAAATTCTCATATCAACATTCCTGGTTAACCGGGACAGTCCCGCAAACGCGGGAAGGCGGGCAAGCCGTTTGGATGTTCAGTCTGATGTAGGCGTGCTTTCCTTCTTTACGTCGCGTTCGTAGCCGAGAAGCTGACCTAAGCGCCAAATCGTTTTTCAACGGCACCGCGTCTGCATTGGTTGGCGTGTCGAGTTCAATTTTTGTACCCGCAAGAATTCTCCTTTTGAACTCCCGCCGACACGACGAGAGATTTCATTCGCACCTTTGGAAACTCCAGTTTTAACCTGCCCATTTGGAAGCACGTTTCGGTAATTGGGGTGCGTATGTAACTCCATTCCCGCATGTGGTGCTGAAGTTCATTTT
Source organism: Verrucomicrobiota bacterium (assembly GCA_043775015.1). Classification (GTDB taxonomy): domain Bacteria; phylum Verrucomicrobiota; class Verrucomicrobiia; order Limisphaerales; family CANJXF01; genus CANJXF01. The sequence continues at coordinate 13,323 of JAYVSV010000025.1, read as the reverse complement.
TTGAAAAGGCGGATGATTTCACGGCAAGCCTCTAATATATCTTCTTTCGCATCTGCTAAATACCGTTCCATCTCGCCATCAATTCGTTCCAGATAATCGGGAGCGCAGTGTATTCGCATTTCGCCCAATGGAAAATGGTCTGTTTCGGACTCGATAGCCTCGATCAGCGCAAAAGCTTTATTTTTTGGGAAATCAATCTCATCTTGAAGACGGTAAATCGCCCGACAACCCACTAGTAAATTGACTTCGCCATCTAGCATTGAACCGGCAACAGTTATTAACTCTGCGGTTTTCTCTCTTTTTTTATCGTCAGGAATACTCATTTTTCGGCAGCTTCTCCGATCTTGGTTTTAAATTCTGCGCGTTGTTGAGTTTTCGTATTCTCAACCCAATGGGTTCGCAGCTTTGTTCCATCCGAAGCCTTGTAAGACGAACTCTTCATTTTCGCCCAATCGGAGGCGTCTCCACCGTATTTTTCAGCCATACGTGACGCACTGCGGAATGGCACTCGGCTCCCAGAACCCGCCATAATTTGACCGGCTTCTCCCAATTGTTGTTGGCTGGCAAGTGATTTATTTAATTTGATGAGGTCTGCGGCGTTATGAGCTACGTTGCCCGCTTTTTCAGCTACAGCCCCTACCTTCTGCGCAGCTTGTGCAACTTCTTCCGCCTTTGAGGTTACATTTGCGACCTGAGCCACTTTGGAAACGCTCCCCGCTTGCGCACCAGGAGCGACAGCGGTTCCAACTGCCAGAAGAATGTTTGCAACCACCTGTCCCTTACCCCGACTCCCGCTATTCCATGTTTCCACCGTGCTATTTACGATAGCTGTTCCTGTGTCAATCGGATGCGCCACTGCGCTGCCGATTCCTTGCGCGGTTTGGATTGGATGCGCCACCATGTTCACAGTTCCTCTCACCGCGCTGACGCCTGTATCGTAATAACCCAAATAAACATTTCCGACGCCTTCCAGATAGCTCTCATGCCCGGTAGGGTCAGTGTATTTCAACGGATTGTTGAGTGTGTAACTGTAGCGGTTATAACTTTGCGGATTCCCTAAATCGGGGATCATCGAGTCGGGTTGAATGAAACGCGCTAACTCAGGATCGTAATATCGCGCTCCGTAAAAATAGAGGCCGGTATCTTCATCTAAGACTTGGCTTGTGTAACGGCGAGAGAGTGAAAATGCCGTTGTGCTTTCGGTGAATCTGTCCCGCCCGAAAGCGGAATATTCGTGATGTTGAACGCGACTTCCGTTTTTGTCCGTCAGCACCGAAGTCGAGCGCAAGTGGTCGGAATGATAATATTCAAAAACGTTTGTTCCGGTTGAATCAAATGTGCAGACCGATTTCCCATTCGCCGAAACGTGGAAAAGAACCTGCCCTTTCTTTTCTTCGTAAATGTCGCCGATCCAAACTTGTAAGTTCGTTCCTGTTTGTTTCCATAACCGCGCGCCGCTGTCAGCGTAACCAAAAATGGTCGTGGAATTGGTGCTGGTGACGAGCGACAACCGATTTTCTGGATCGTAATCCAGCCGCTGCATCCCGCGCACGAGCATGTTGCCATTGCCATCGTAAGCGTAGTTTTTGCCATTGGCACTCTTCACGGCGTGCGGCATTCGAGTCCCATAGTTGTAAGTGCCCGCTCCGGCTTCACCGTTCACAGTGAGGTTTCCGATGGAACTAAAACTGAAGGTTGTGGTTTGGCTGATGGCAGGGCGCATCAGTGAAGTCAGCCGATGCAGATCATCATAAACCAAATTCGTCAACGCGGCGGAAGCGGAGCTGCTGTAAACGGTGTCCGCGATTCCCTTGAGGTTTGAAACTTTGTCATAGCTATATCCAAGGCTCTGAACATTCGTGCTGCCCGATTTTGCGGTGGCAACTCCTTTCAGCCGTTTCGAGTTCGCGTAATAATCATTGGTCGTGATTGTGTTGTTGCCGAAATTGACTCCAAGCAACTGTCCCTGCGCATCGAATCCTCGCGCCGTGTAAAAGACTGTGTTGCTGCCGCCAACTTGTTTGACCTGCGAAAGATTTCCGCCGAGATCGTAAATATTCGTGAGCGTTGGACCATTATTCGGATAAACGGTCGTTTGCACTCTATCTGCGTCATCGAAAGTAAATTGATTCGTGTAAGTCTGCCCATTCTTGGTGAGAGTCCGCGCGGTTTTCAAAGTGCGCCCGCGTACGTCATAGCTGTTCTTTTCCGTGCCTTCGTTATCGACGACTTTGAACAACTGACCGGCATAGACCGTAAAATTTCCATCGTCGCTTGAATCGTAAAAATTTGTGACCGCGTAAGCAAACGCGCCCGTGTAATTGTAAACCTCCTTGCTCTTCAACCGCCCCAACGGATCGTTGTAATTGAAAATGATTTTCTGATTTTTCGCATCCGTTTGTTCCCGCACCCGTCCCGCGACATCACGCTTATATTTCCAAACGCCCATATCTGGATCGGCCATGGCGACCATCTGCCCCAAATCGTTGTAGGCATATTCAATCGAGTTGCCTGCGTTATCCACCGTGTTGGTCAGATAATCGCGTTTATCGTAACGCAAGGTCGTGGTGTAATTGCCCGGTTCGATGATTTGGTTCGTGCGCCCAAACGCATCGAGCAAATACTTGTGAATTTTATTTTCTTCGTCCGTGCGAACCATCGTCCACGGATTATTTCCCTCGTTGTAGGCCAGCGTCAGCGAACCAACCGGCGAACCCGTATCGCCACTTGTCGCACTGGTAGTTGTGAGCAAACCACTGCTAAAAGTTCCATTCACGGCAGGAGTTATCACGGTCGGTCGCGCAATCGGATCGTAATCATGCAACGCGCCGAGTTTGTTCGTTGTGGGCGCAGTGTAGTTTGTGCCGGAACTGAAATAGGGCAGCGTGTCCAATCGCACACCGCCGCGTTTGTCATAGATGACATCACTTACGCGAAACCCGTTCGTCTCAGATTCAACGCGCGTTTGAATCTGGCGACCTAATCCATCTGAATAACTCCACGTTTCGTGGCCGTTGGCCGAATCCACGCCATCATTCTTTTGCACATGGATAAAATTCTTCGACACGCCAGAGACGATTCCGCCCAAACCATATTGAGAACTGGCAATCCAAAGGTTGGCCGCGCCATTAGGTGTCGTCGAAATCCAATTGGTTGTGATGCGCAGAAAGGCATCGTAGGCATTGGAAGCAACCAGCCCTTTGGCATCGGTCGATGAAAACAGCTTGCCGGAGCGAGCGTCAAAATTAAATGTGCTCGTAAAACTTCCACCCACGGTTTGCTGAATCGGAAATGTTTGGGTTGCGCTGTCGTAAGTTGTCTGAGTTACAATTCCTGCTGAATTGGTTTCCGAGTCTTTATTCGCATAACCATTATACGAGTAGGAATTGGTCGCATAGCTGCCCGCGCAAATGCGATCCCGCTGCGCCATCAGGTTCCCGCTCGCGCCGTCGTAACTGAACAGCGATTCTTTTAAAAGGGTGGTTCCACCCGCATCATCCGTCAGCGTTGAACGTTCGGGTTTATCCAAAATATTTGTATTCGAGAGCGCGGCGAAGGTCGTGAACTGATAAACCGAGTCACTTCCAACATCTGAAAATCCATTCGTGGCAAAAACCACATTGGTCACTTCGCCAAAGTGAATTTGATTGGTGAGATTTCCTGTCGTGAGATTGTAATTAAATTGCTGCGCGGTTGCACGGTAGGCATTGGTGCTGCCCGGATAATCCAGCGAAAGACTTTGACTGACAAAAGCAAAGTGCCGATCTCCCGCGAGCATTGCATCCTCAACTTTGTTCAATTCCAATTTGTAGAGAACACCGTTTGTGCCAATCGTTTCGATGCGGAACGGCATTCCTTTTTTTCCAATCGCATCACCCGCATCCTGATACTCGCCAAACGCGGAATTATCCCGCCCGCCCGCTTGATGGAACCAATGAATGTTTGTCAGGCCGAGCGGGTCAGTCACTTTGACTTTCGCAAAGCCGTTGAACTCGCGACGTGTCGCATCCCAAAATCCGCCTTCATATAAATAGGTCGTAGTGTTACTCGGATAAAACCCATCGCTCACCGAGACTGATGAAACCGTGTAGATGGGGAACGGGAGCAACTGGCGGGATGTGGAGTTCGTTGTTTCGTGGTTGTCGTATTGAGTGGAAACTTTGTAAGCCGCATCAATCTTTCCGCCGATTCCATTACTGACCACAGTAAGTAAATCTGGGAACGGCCCTTTGCTTAGTTCAACGAGGAGATAGTTGTCACTGAGAGTAGGGTTATATTTTGCCTCAACACGGTCGACCAATCCATCACCATTGATGTCCATCAAAATCGTGTTTGCTGTTTGGATTCCCGTCCAGTCCGTGGAATTGGTTTGCCCCTGGCTCCCAAGCGACGGCCAATTAATCACTGACGCGAATCCATTGCCCGTGTTCACTTGCACTAACCAATTGGTGTATGGCGGATTGTATTTACGCATAATTCGATCCGGCAATCCGTCTCCATTGATGTCACGAAATCCAACCATTCCATCTGAAGTTTCAATGTAGGAATAGTCCGTTGTTGTTCCAGTCCCCGGCGCGTTGAACTGCGGATCAACACCGCTCCAATTCATTGCTGGCTCAAAACCGTAGCCATTGTTCAACTCCACAACAAAATTGGTGAACTTGATTCCCACTAGCTGACCATTGAACGTGTTTGTATCGCGGGGCGGCATCACCCGGTCGGGCAGACCGTCTCCATTGATGTCAATCAAATAGACAAGACTGGTATCGAACGCTGTCCAGCCTGGGTCATTCGTCAAGCTCTGGGCTGAAATCCCGCCGAAAATATTCGCGCTGCTGAAATTCGTTCCCGTGTTGAATTGAACAACATAATTTGTGTAAGGCTGATAACGTTTCCGCATCACGCGATCCGGCAAACCATCCCCGTTCATGTCGAGCATCTTGACGAAGCTGATATTTTCGACTGCGCGGAAATCGGTCGTCTCTGAAATCGGATCATTGGTGTTAGAACGAATATATTGGTCGACTACATTGCTCCAACTGATTGCAGAAAGGAGGTTCGTGCTGTTGTTCAATTCAACGTGCAACCGGACGAAATTGGTTTTCAAAATATTAGAAACGCCTCCGCCTTGATAAGATTCAAATGGGTCAGTTACCCGGTCTGGTTTACCGTCGCCATCTATGTCCACCATGCGCCCGTGGCTCGATTGTAATGAAGTCCAATAAACACTGTTTGAGGTTGTCAAATTGGAATACGTCTGAAATCCGAGCGGCCCCCATGGAATCTGCGTAGCAAATCCTCCCCCTGTATTTTTTTGCACCCACCAATTTGTGTAAGGTGGAACCAATGGCTGAATCAATCGGTCAGGCAGACCATCGCCGTCCATATCAAGCAAATCCACTGCTGAACCCGACAACGCATAAAAAGTGACATCTCCACTGGAAGGCCGAAACAGATTTGTCCAATTCACCGCGCTTTGAAAACCGTAGTTTTGTTCGGAATAGTCAAATGAGATTGGCGGCAAATTTGTTGTGCCGCTGGTGCCGTAAAGGGTAACAGAACTAAGAAGCGACCGTTGCGTGGAGGGCGAAGTAGCGTAGGTAAGCTTGTTACTCCAAACCAATTGGCTGCTGACCTTATGCACAATTGCATCCAGCCGCTTCGTTTGATCGACGCGATAACCGGACTTCAATGAAATATTTGTATCTGACCGCGTTGCCAAAAGAAATTGAACCGTGCAGGAGTTTGTCAGGCTGTTTGTATGTCCGTTGTAGGAAAAAAGGGCTGGATAAAGAGCGCCCGTGATGTTGGTGTAGGTAATCGCCGTGGTATCTCCATTGACCGTTTGAACTTGATCCAATGCCCAACGAAACGTTCCCGAAGTCGCATTAGAAGACCAACCCGCTTTGGAATTGCTCATCCGAGTAAGATTCGTTTGCCCGAAGAAATATTGATTTCCGCTTTTGTCGATTACTTGCCACTTATTGCCATTGGTCAACAGAATGAAACGTAAAAAGCCACCTTCGATTTCAGCGCGATATTCGTTGTTGGTGACGTTGATCAGATTCGCGCTTTGTCCGTTGAGACTGAAAATGAACCCTTTAGCATCATCGTATTGACTTAAAGAATTGGGTGAAGACCATTTTACGGGCACGCCTTTTTTTGTATCCCGTTGAATGTAACCCAAATCCAAATCCCATCCTGTTCCACACCAGGTATTTTCTCCGGATGAGTTGTAGCGGAGCGCAATCTTCGGCTGGCTCCCATGTCGGCCCGGAGCCACTTCAAGAGGAACGCTGTAACCAAAACGCCCGGTGAACAAATCCGTCTGAAAATCAAATTGACCGGAAGGAGTGACTCCCTTGGGTTGCTGCGCCCCTGAATTACCGATGTTTACGCCCGGCGTATCCTGCGCTTGGCTGTTGAAGATCAAAAAACTGGATACAATGACGGTTGAAAAACAGACCTTTTTCATGTTTGGTTGCGAGCGGGTTAAGGGATCGGGCAGACAGGAATAGAAATAGATGTCAGTGATGGAATTGCCTGTGACGTGAAGGGGGATAACCCATTTATCCATTCCCAATAATCAGAAATCCCATCGCCGTCCGTGTCGGGATTGTTCGGATCGGTGTGGCTGACCAAAGTTTCATAAGCATCGGTGAGGCCGTCGCTGTCGCTGTCGAGCATCGTTCCCAACCGATAATAACTTTCAACTTGTGTGGCCGGAAGATTGGTCGCCACAAGATTGGTTTGTCCCGCCACGCTTCTTAATATCCAAATCCAATTCGTCAGATTCAATCCTGGCACATCGGCGACCAGATTGGTCGTGTTGAACAAATCATAGACTCCGTTGGTCAACGGCGTATGGATGGTGAAATAGGCAGCGGCGTTCGTCACGCCGGTTATTTCCAGCCAGAGATCATTCGTCGTATAGCTGTAAGCCTGCGGGACATTATTCGTCGTTTCTTCACTGCCCCCACCGCCCTCTCCCGGTGGCGATGGCACTCCAGACTCCATGGCGAGAGAGTCCTGATTCAATTTCGAGCTGGTGTTTCCAAACAAAGAAAATCCTTGTTCTTTCAATGCGACATAATCGACCTCCCAATCATTGAAAATAAACGCATCGCCAAATGAATAAACCGGATATTCGGGAAACGGATTGAAAGGAAGCGGTGGAAAATTGGTTAATTGCAGCGAATAAAAAGTGCCGGACTGCGGCGGGGCCAAAACCTGCGGCAACTCATAAACCTGCCCGCCCGATTCCAAAGTCAAAAACTGCGGCGATAAAGAAACCTCCTGTTGCAATTCCTGCGCGCTGCAAAATAGTGGCAAAAGCAATCCCGCCGCGCAGAGTCCAGCTAGTTTCATATTATTTTGGAAAACCTTCAGCGTTTGTATGGCTGCGACAATATGTTGCTACGATTCTTTAGCAATAACAATTTTTCTTCTTCGTAGCGTCATGCCGCAAGCATGGCAGCCAAAAGAACCAAGAGTAAAATCGCTAACGTGGTGGGACCGCAAATCCGAAAGATCCGCTACGGAATGGGGCTGACACAGGAGGAGTTTGCGGCTCGATGCCAAGTTGCCGGCTTGAACATCAGCCGAGGCACATTATCGCAGATTGAAGCCCAACTCCGTTGCGTGTCGGAATTAGAACTTTTTCGATTGTCCCGCATCCTGAAGGTGACGATGGAAGATCTATTCACCGCAGAGATAAAGAAGGGAAAATTTTAAATTTTCACGCAGCAATCTTCGCCTGACACCAGATCATCCTGGATCAACATAAACCAATTCCCGACGAACATCATTTTGTTGTGAACCACTTTTTGGCTTCGGCTTAAACGAAACCACTTGGCTAACTCGCGCCAGACATCGCGCTGAGAATTGTTTGGGATTGGCGGGAAAGTTTGGTGAACAAAAGCGAAACAACGTAACCGGAATGGCGATTGCCATCGCAGGCCACGACCACGCCGGTGCAATGCACTTTTTTGGAATCCGGGTATTGCAAATCGACCGACATCTCTGTCCAGGCGGTGATTGGGTCACGGGAGCGAAATTCAATTCCACTTTTGCGGATGCGGACCGAATCGGCAGCGAGAGACAGCCGGATCTGGCTGTGCGAATTGGCTTGAGTCAGGTTTGGTAGTTCGATTTTTCGCGCACTCATATTAGTGACCGAAATCTAGCACCGTTTATCCCTGCGTCAATTTTTCACCATTCGATTACAGCCGCGCCCCAGGTCAGTCCCGCGCCGAAGACGACCAAAAGGACAAGATCACCACGCTGAATTCTTCCGGCAGTAGCCGCTTCATCAAGCGCAATGGCCACGGAAGCCGCAGAGGTGTTTCCGTATTTTTCGAGGTTGACAAAAAGTTGTTCAGGCGTGACACCAAGGCGTTCGCCCACGGCGTCAATGATGCGACGATTGGCCTGATGTGGGATGACGCATTTGATTTGCGAGATGTCGATTTCGCAGCGGCGCAAAACTTCTTGAGCGGCGTTATACATGGCATTGACCGCGCTCTTGAATGTTTCCTTGCCATCCATTCGCAAGAAATGCTGGCGAGACGTGACTGATTCCACCGTTGCGGGACATCGGCTTCCGCCACCCGGCATCGAGAGAAGATTTCCCTTCGATCCATCCGATCCCATGCACGCCGTCAACAGACCGTGGGCTTGCGGACGGTGCTGCAAAATCGCCGCGCCCGCGCCATCGCCGAAAAGCACACAGGTGTTGCGATCCTGCCAGTCCACAATGGTGGATAGTTTTTCTGCGCCGATGACGAGCACCGTTTCATAGGTGCGCGACATGATGAATTGCTGGCCAATTTCCAGGCCGAAAATAAATCCGGAGCAGGCCGCTTCAATATCAAAAGCAACCGCGCGACGGGCGCCAATTTTTTGTTGCACGAGACAGGCCGTGGACGGAAATGGCATGTCAGGCGTAATCGTCGCAATGATGATCAAATCAATCTGTTCGGCGGTGATATTGGCGCGCTCCATGGCAAGAAGTGCCGCCTTCGCAGCCAGGTCAGAAGTAAATTCATCCGCTGCCGCCAGGCGACGTTCCTTGATGCCGGTCCGGCTGACGATCCACTCGTCCGTGGTTTCCACCATTTTTTCCAACTCGGCGTTGGTCAGCACGCGGGCGGGGACGTAAGACCCCACGGCAGTGATGGAACAGGTTCGCCCTTCAAAATTATGTTGGGCCCGGGGATTTTTGAATTTTTTCAAGAGACTCATGCGGCTTTGGTTGTGGCCAAACGTGCGTTCGCTTCCGCGATTTCGTTTTTGATGATGTCGTTAATGTGATGTTGAATGGCTTCGCTAGTAATCCGAATGGCGTTCATGATGGCCCGTTCGTGAGCGGAACCGTGAGCCTTCATAACATGTCCATTTAAACCAAGCAACGGTGCGCCGCCGTAAGCGTCGGGATCCATCCGCCGTTTGATCGTGCGCAAGGCATTTTGCGCCAGCACCGCGCCCAACATGCGTTTGGGATTTTTGGTTAATTCTTCCTTCAACCACGCGCCCATTCCCTTGGCAAAACTTTCGATGGTTTTTAAAACAATGTTGCCGATGAATCCGTCGCAGATCACGACATCGACGCGGTCGTGAAAGAGATCGTGACCTTCCACATTGCCGATGAAATTCAAGTTCACCTGCTGGCAAAGTTTAAACGTTCCGAGCGTTAACTCGTTCCCTTTGTTATCTTCGGTGCCGTTGCTCAAAATGCCGACGCGCGGTTTTTTGCAACCGAGAATTTCGCGGGAGTAAACGCTTCCCATCACCGCAAAATGCAGGAGGTGCAGCGGACGGCATTCAATGCTGGCGCCGGAATCGAGGAGAACAAATTCGCTTTTGGCAGTGGGAATGACGGTCGCAATGCCGGGACGATCCACGCCGGGCAATTGGCGGAGTCGAATGGTTGATGCGGCAACTAATCCGCCGGTGTTTCCGGGAGAAACAATGGCATCCGCCCTACCCGCTTTGACCAGTTCAACGGCGCGAAGGATGGAGCAATCTTTCTTTTTGCGAAGGCCATCCACCGGTTTGTCCTCCATGTTGAGGACTTCGCTGGCGTGGATTATTTGGAGGCGCGGGTCGGCAAACTGGCTGGCCTGGAGAGCCGCCTCGATTTCGTCTTCCTTGCCGACGAGAAATAATTCGGTGATTTTCGCATTGGCTTCCAACGCGAGTTTGACCCCATTGATAACGACTTTGCTTCCGTGGTCGCCACCCATGACATCGACTGCGATTCGCATAAAGAGAAAGAGCGCAGAAGGAAAAATCCTATCTTGCGCTCCTTAAAACGAATCAGGCGACCGCTTTAATCGTAATCACCTGGCGACCTTTGTAAAAACCGCAAGCCGGACAAACCCGGTGCGGAATGGCCGGCGCGGCGCATTGAGGACAGACGCTCAACTGTGGCAAAGCTAAAACACTGTTGTAAGCGCGGCGCATGCGCTGACGGCTTCGTGATGGTTTACGTTTGGGAACACCCATAATATTACAACTTCAGTTTATTTAATTCGGCCCAGGCAGACGAAGTTTGATCGATCTGTTTGGCACCGCTTGAGCCTTTTGCTCCGATTTTTGGCTGATTCTTCAATCCGCCGCACTCACTCTCGCACAACGGATGTTGCGGAAAGGCCAATAGAATATCTTCACGGATATGTGGCGTCAAGTCCACGCAATCACTAACCACTTCTACTTTTTCCTCCCCTTCCAACGGTAAATGGCAGGCCCAATCCTCGAAATCAAGCTGCCGCTGGAACGGTTTCAGGCAGCGGGCGCATTCGCATTCCAGCGTTAATTTCAAGCTGCCGTGCACCAATAAATCGCTATCCAAACGTTGCACCCGCAGTTCGTATTGCAATGGATGCTCGGCGCGAATCAGCTCATCGATATTGTCCAATTCCAGATCTGCGACGGGCAATTCCCCTTCGATCGCAAGGTCTTTGTGCTCCAAATGACGCAAATTGATGATGAGTGGCATAAATTAGAAAAATTAAAATTTTGAGTTCAAAAAAAACTGAACAACTCAAACCTGCTTCAGTTTTGTTTTCAAAGCCGTTTGCACAAGCACTGGAACAAACGAGCTGACGTCGCCGCCAAGTCGGGCGATTTCTTTCACAATCCGCGAACTGAGAAAGGTGTAAGTATCCTTGGGCATCATGAAAATCGTTTCCACACGTTCGTTCAACTTACGGTTCATCAAGGCCATTTGAAATTCAAATTCAAAATCGGAGATGGCGCGCAGCCCACGAATCACAGCTTGACCGGAACGGCTTTCGACATAGGCAACCAGCAGGCCGTCAAAGGAATCGACTTCCACCTGCGGCAAATGTGCGACGGCCTGTTTCACGAGGTCCACCCGTTCCGTGAGATCGAACAGTGGATTCTTGCTCTCGTTCTGCGCGACGGCGACGATCACTTTGTCAAAAAGCTTCACGGCCCGCTGAATCACATCAAGATGACCGTTGGTCAAAGGATCGAAACTGCCCGGATAAATCACAGTGCGCATGGCGCGAATTTATCAGCGGCAAACCAAATGCCTACTGAAAACTGATGGGGTTAAACTGCGATTCAAATTGATTTCCCGCCGCGCAATGATTGCAACGTGCTCAAAATCTCCCGCTCCAACACGGTCGCCGCCGCTTGCCCGAACGGTGAGTTGTCCACTTCATAACCGCCTTTGCTCCACTCTTCCGGCGTGGGCAGATAAGCCATGCGTCCGTTCGTGTAGCCCGACATGAACGTGATTGGAAAAGGCGATTGTCGCTTGATCGCGATACCCGTTTCCGCAAACGGTTCGACATTGCACCCGACGAAGGCCATGTCGCCGAAGGTAATAAAGTGCGTCCGCACACCGGCGCTCGTCTTGCCGCCAAAATCATCTGCCATGCGCAACTGAATGTCCGCCCGGCGCGCCATGTAAATCGCTTCCGTAATCGCTGCCGCGTCGTTCTGTTCCCGCGCCTGATCCAACTTCGTTTTCCAATGCGCCAGTTTTTCAGCCGCAGGTTTTTTCTCCGGCAACCCTTCCCGCAATGGAACCAAAATTTCCTTCTCCACGACGCGAACGGGTGCGGCATTCATTGCTGGAAATTCGCAATCATACATTCCCAGCGGCGCGCCGGATGGAATCACTTCGCGAAATTTTACGTCCGGCGGAATTGATTTCAGACTAATTGCAACTTTGGCAACTTCGAGTCCGAGGATGCCGCCGAGATTCCGGTAAACTGAAGTGTCTTTGATAAATCCTTGCACCGGCCCCTGATCTCCAGCCGAGCCTTGCAGAAAAAAACATTTTCCGCCGACCGCCTTTTCAACCACACGCTTCATGGCGCCAGGAAAATCGGGCGTAATCAATCGGTTTGCCGGCCCCATGATCGTTGCGTGGCACGCGAAGTTGACGAGCGTTGCCAACGCTGTTCCATCAAGCAAATCGAATTTCACCACGAGCACTTCGTGGTCACAAATGCCGTCGGGATTTATTCCGAGAAAACGTTCCCCCATTGCCGTGATGGCGCGACGATTTGCATTAATAAAACACTCGCCTCGTCCCGCCCGAACCTCAGCGGCCTGTAAATTTCCGACCGCTTCGCCCGCCGCCTCTGCCGACCAACGCGCCACGTTCTCAAACCACGGTTCCACCATTTCAAAACCTTTTTCAATCCAGCTTTTGTAGGGAACCGGTCCCGAATGCGTATGCGTCGCTGATGCGCGAATGTTTTCTATTGGCAAACCAGTTGCCTGGCTCACTGCCGTGCGAATTTGGTCAGCGCGCTGGTTGGTTAGAATTTGAATATCCACGTCGAGCAACAGTGTCGTCGTTTGCCGATCCGAAAGCGCTAGCGCCGTGACCCACAAATCCATGTCAATCCCTTCCGCCTGTTCATGTTTCTGCGCGCCCCAACCGCCGTGCGCGATATTCGATGGTGGATTAATGCAACGTCGTCCCGTGCCAGCCCATAATTGATTTTGCGCCATGTTCAAAACTGTAGAGGCGAACCAACAAAGCGCGGAAGAAAATTCCGCGGCGTCCGCCAATCAAGGGCGCACCTTGGAACTGCCATCATTGCCTCTGCCTCCGGTGGAATTTATTGGAGCGCGGCGTTCTACTTAAGCCGGGACCATTCAATTGAAACCACGGATGGGCACAGATCGACACGGATAAAGCGGTGAGAATGGAAATTTCCGGTGGTAGAGGCAGGCGCACCGATTGGTGGGAGACATCTTGAAACCGTTACTGCCTGCTGATCCGTGTTTATCCGTGTCCATCCGTGGTTAAAAGAAATCCCAACTGCATGGATTCGG
>JAYVSV010000024.1:0-29790 GCA_043775015.1 Verrucomicrobiota bacterium | reverse complement strand
AGGCGCACCGTTTGGTGGGAGACATCTTGAAACCGTTACGGCCTGCTGATCCGTGTTTATCCGTGTCCATCCGTGGTTAAAAGAAATCCCAACTGCATGGATTCGGTTAAGTGTGACTTCCATTCAAGTCTCGGAAATTAAAGGCGCGAATGGCAGGCAGCAATCAGAATCCCGATTGCGTTCCAATCGTCGGCTTATGGAGGCCCATGTCTTTTTCGTAGGAACCGAGTTTTACTCCCTCGCGAGATTCGTTCCCTTTTGCCTGAAGGCGCAAATATTCCAACCGCAATGTCGCTTGATCCGCGTAAGCTGTTTTTGGGAACAGTTCCGCAATGCGACGAATGGTTTTGTCGGCTGCGGAAACATCGCGGCCAACTTTAATCTGCCAATCGGCCAGCAGATTCAGCCAGCGCGCGACTTCACGCGGACGTTGGTTGGCCCGCGTGATCAGTTGCTCGACTTCGCTCGCAGCCAGGTCAATGCGTTGGAAATCATGTGCGTAAATCGCGGCCAATTTTTCGCGGGCTTCGGTATCGAGCGGAAATTTTTCCAAATGCTTAAGGCACAGCGCTGCTTCGGCGGACGGGTCGTGCTTTATCGGCTTCATCGATTTTTGAGGTGTGTCCGGCAACTTTGCGTAGGGATCAAAATGCTTCAGGGCAATCGTCGGTCTTTCGTGATTGGCCAGGAGCGAATCAACCGAGCCGAGGTGGGCGATGCGTTGCGAAGCCATTTGCGAGAGTTGCGTGTCGGGAAAACGCTCGATGATTTGTTCCAATACTCGACGCGAAGAATCAGGGTCTTGCGCCAGCTTCATGTGCCAATCGGCCAGCGCATGAAGCGCGCCGACAATTTGCGCGGGCGTATGGCCGGGCTGGCTGATGATTTTTTGGATGATAATATCCGCGCTTTGCAAATCCTGCAAATTTTCGGCGTTGATTTCCGCGAGCAATATTTGTCCGTGAAAATCATTGGGGAATTTTTCGAGTTGCTTGCGAATCTCGATGATGGCTTCGTGAAATTGATTTCGCTGGCGAAACTTTTTTGCTGCGGAATAAAACGCGCGCACTTCAAATTTCTCACCGCCGCCGTCGTAGAGGGAACCAAATGGATTCGCGATCAGGCCAGTAAGGCTATGTCTCCAGATTATGGCCAGCACCAGACCACACACCGCCGCGAGTGGAACTCCCCCAAACGCCGCTTCGTAACCGCCTCCCCTCATCAACGGAACCACGACAAGCCACATGAAAATCAAAACACCGACCGTTAATATCCATTTGAAAACCAGCCTCGCGGGGTCGTCACTATTCTTAAGCGAACGATAGAAACACCACCCAATGCCAAACAGAACGACGAGCGCGAGAACCGCTGTGACCGACGTTTTCAAAATGGCGCCTGTGTTCATGTGTTCATGTCCTCAAAGCTGATCCGCAAATGTAGCTCGATTCTGCAAATTCAGACAGCTAAAACTATACCCAATCACAAACTTTCACCCCTTGAATCCGCGCTTGACCGTTGGTTTTCAAAGTTTTATTTTCTGCGCAATGAATTTGACCGCGCCACAACTTATCGTAGCCCAGGTAGTCGTCCCGCACTTGCGGGACGCCGGTGGGTCTTGTCGCGTGTAACGCAGCTTTCGACAAAAACCCACGGCTGGAAACGGTCGTGGGTTTTTTGTTAATCTCGACTGCCAAAACAAATGCGGCGCTCATAGAGACGCCGCTACAAAAAGTATGAGCACAATAACGAAAGTGAAAAAGAAAACGGAACGCGCCGAAATTGGCCAACCGATGAAAGGCTGCGACATTCTCGTCGAGGCGCTCGAACGTGAAGGAGTCGAATGCATTTTCGCCTACCCAGGCGGCGCCAGCATGGAGCTTCATCAGTCACTCACCCGCTCGAAAATTCGCACGATTCTACCGCGCCACGAGCAAGGCGGTTCCTTTGCCGCGGAAGGTTACGCGCGCGCGACCGGACGAGCCGGAGTGTGCATGGCAACCAGCGGGCCGGGCGCAACGAATCTCATCAGCGCCATCGCGGATGCCTACATGGATTCCATTCCGTTGGTTTCGATTACGGGCCAGGTTCCGCAAGCAATGATTGGCAAGGGCGCATTTCAGGAGACAGATTTCTTCGGGATGACGCTGCCGATTGTGAAGCATAGTTATTTGATCACCGACATCGCCGATATTCCGCGCATTGTTAAAGAAGCATTTTACATCGCGCAAACCGGACGACCTGGTCCGGTCGTGATTGATTTTCCAAAAAATATTCAGCAACAGAAGGCGCAACCGATTTGGCCAAAGACGATTCATTTGCGCGGATACAATCCTGATAAGCGCGCCGACGATCTTGCGCTGAACGAAATCATTGGCCTGATCGAAAAATCCGAGCGGCCGGTTCTTTATTGTGGCGGTGGAATCATCAGCGGCGAAGCAACCGGAGAACTGCGCAAGTTTGCGGCGGCGACCCAAATTCCCGTGACCACAACCATCATGGGCTGCGGCGCTTTCCCTGAAACTGATCCGCTTTCCTTGCGTTGGCTCGGAATGCACGGAACCGCGTATGCAAACTGGGCGGTGAGCGGGGAATTTAAGCCTCGCGACAACAATGGGCCACCGGTGAAAGTTAAAGACGGTGCGGACTTGCTGCTGGCGTTCGGCGTTCGTTTCGATGATCGCGTGACCGGCAAAGTGGATGAGTTTTGCAAAACCGGAACGATCGTCCACATCGACATTGATCAATCGGAGCACAATAAGAATCGCAAAGTGCAACTCGCCATTCAGAGCGACATCAAATATGCGCTCACCCGTTTGAACGGCATGATCAAACAGCGTCCGATTCGGAAAAAATTTCCGGCATGGCACAAACAAATTGCCGAATGGAAATCGAAAGGGCCGTTGCGTTACGGTGTGACTGATGAAGTGATTCGTTCCGAACACATGCGCGATCATCTTAACGGCAAAGAGAGCGAAGTTATTTTACCGCAGTACGCGATCGAGTTGCTCTACGAATTGACCAAAGGCGATGCGATTATTGCCACCGGCGTCGGCCAGCACCAGATGTGGGCCGGGCAATGGTATAAATACAAATTTCCACGCCAACTGCTCACCAGCGCTGGCCTCGGCGCGATGGGTTACGGCTACCCGGCTGCTCTCGGCGCGAAAGTTGCCCGACCGGACAAACAGGTGGTCGATATCGATGGAGACGGTTCGTTCCTGATGAACGTGCAGGAACTGGCGACCGCGCACATCGAAAAAATTGCCGCAAAAGCCATGATCCTAAACAATCAACACCTCGGCATGGTGGTGCAGTGGGAAGATAATTTCTACGCGGGCAACCGCGGTCATACTTATCTGGGCGATCCGGAAAATCGTCAGCAGATTTATCCCGACTACGTTACCATGGCGAAAAGTTTCAACGTTCCTGCCGAGCGGGTGATGTTCAAAAAAGATCTGCGTGCCGCGATGCAAAGGATGCTCGATTCCGATCAACCTTATTTGCTGGATGTCATTACGCCGTACACCGAACACGTGTTACCGTTTATCAAAGCGGGCGGCACAGTGGCAGACATGATTTATTGATTCCGCGCTGGCTACCACGGTTCGTGAAGCGACTTGGATTTCTTTGCGTCAGGGCTGGGTTGATCCCAGGCCACGAAAATGATTCCCACATTCAATTTTTGTGCCTTGGGCAATCATAGTGGGTAGAGATCAAGTTTTCCACCGAAGAACAAGATACGAGTCCGGTGGTTTTTAAGCTACGAAAGCCGCAGGCGGCAGATTTGATGCTCTGGATTTTGGAGTTCAATCCTACAATGACTGCGTTGGTGATGGGATGTTTCAAATAACGTCAGCAGGTTTTCCAAATGACGCTTGAGCCTTCGCGCCACTTTAATCATGGCTTGAGCCGACTGCGGCTCACCCCGCCAAACCAATCCTTGAAAAATCGACGTGCCCAGGCTTCCCCCTGATCAGCCTGAACTTGGAAAACAGTTCCTTCGCCGCCCAAGCGCGCGCCACTTTCAACTGCAAATCCTTCAGCGCAGAAAACTCTTCGGCTTGGGATGGACTGAAATTCTGCGGATTATACAGCCTGAATGAACGGTTCCCACATAAAGCGGGATGAAGCCGGGTGCGGAGTTGTCATGATCAAGAACGGACCTCTTTCCCTTCAGACAAAAATACGTCAATAGTCATCTCCGGCCTTTTTACGACTTCTTTAAGACTCCTTTATTTTATCATCGCGCTTCACTCAACTTTTGAAGTTTGGAATTTGATTTTCGGCTGCTTGGAAGTTGGCGCTGTTCTGGATTTCTTTTGCCGCCTGAATTTGTCCTCTCTTTTAACGACATGCCAAAACATCGGCGGTTGGGTAGATTCTTCGCAATTCCTACGGAGGCGTGCCATGAGAATTGATCGCTCGTTGGCAAGTGCGTCCGATGGATTTGCCAATGCGAATTATGAAACTGAAAGTGACGGTTGCGTGCAGTGTTGCATTGCTCGCCTGTAGTTGTGGCAAAAAATCTCCTGAAGCTACGTCGCATTCAAACACTGCCGTTCTCGATCAAAGTGCGACAGAACAAACTCCACCTTCGTCCGCCCAGCCCGTTGCTCCGCCCACAGCCGTTCAACCGGTCGCAGTGCCAGCCGACACATCCGCCGCGCTCGGCGTATTGACACAAGCAGTCCGAAAATACAGCGCCGAACGCCGACAGGTTCCAAAAAATCTTAATGAAGTCGTCAGCGCGGGTTACCTCCAGAATTTGCCCGCCGCTCCTGCCGGAAAAAAATTTGTTTTGGACACCAAACGGCTTGAGGTGACGTTGGCCAACAACTAGAGAAAACAACGAATTGTTTTATGCAGAACACATTTTTTTGCCGTAGAAACCGCCAAACCGATTCAGCATTCACCTTGATCGAATTGTTGGTCGTCATCGCCATTATCGCGATCCTCGCCGGTTTGCTTTTGCCCGTTCTGGCCAAAGCCAAAGCCAAAGCGTTGACCACGCAATGCCTCGCCAACACCAAACAAATGGGCCTGGCGATGAATCTTTTCACAGGCGACAACGTTGAAAAATTGCCATTCGCCGCCTATTACACCGGCGATTATTCATTTCAGGTTTCGTGGGACGATTTATTGCACCGGTATCTCGGGGGCAACGCGTCGCAGGAGCAGCTTGATCTGGCCATCATGGACTCCAGCGTTACACCCAAATTATTGAAATGTCCGAGTGATCAAATTCAAAACACGATCCCTTGGGCCAGTTACGGACAACGCCGCAGCTATTCCATGGTGGATTCGGGATGGGGCTTTGTTGCTTACCCTGGCTCCTTGCCCGCGTTGACGCTGAATGTGGGGATTCAATGGCAAAAAAAAGATGGCTCACCGCCGAAATATGATGCCCCATCGTACAAAGCCAGCGTGGTGCAACAACCTTCCACAACCCTGGCGCTGGTTGAGAACCCGAAAAATGACAACATCGTCGGAAACATCTGGCCCACCACGGTGAGGAGTCCGCAGGAACAAACCAACAATTACGGGCAGGCCGTTTTGGCTTTGCACAATGGGCGTTTCAATTATCTGATGCACGACGGTCATTCCCAACTTTTCAAAATCCAGCAGACCGTTGGCTTGGGAACCGTCGCCGCGCCTCGGGGAATGTGGACGGTGGCAACGGGAGATTAACTTCCGACCGTCCTGCAATTTCTCGCGCACAATGGCCCGCCCAAACCGCGCTTGCCTTTTTTGTGAAATGCGAAAACCATAAAGCGTGATCCCATCCGGCCTGGCGCGAAGCGTGACATTTCTTTGGACAACGCTGTCAATAGCCATCACAGCCTCTGCGGTTGAACCCGTTGCCGATTGGGGTGAGAAGAATTATTTTTTGGAGCAGCAATCTGGACTGGAGCAAAACGCGATCACGGCGGTGAAGCAATCCCGCGACGGTTATATCTGGCTCGGCACTTACACGGGGTTGCTCCGGTTCGACGGCGTTCGCTTCACGGTTTTCAATTCCAGCAACTCACGCGGCCTGCGCAACGGACGGATTACCAAACTTTTCGAGGACGATTTCGGCACGCTCTGGATTGGACATGAAACCGGTGAGTTGACTGAATTCAAAAATGGCGTTTTCAAGCCAGTCGAATTCAAACCATCGCGCCCGGACACCACGCTCGAAGATATCACTATGGACGCGCGCGGCAACGTCTGGGTGCTCAACGGCAACGGCTCGCTTTATCGGTTGAGCGATGGACTTCTGTTGGGCGAGCGTTTGCCCAAAAGCAAACCCATTTCCCTGGTGTTGTCGCGCGATGATCACGGTCAATTGTGGCTGGCATTCAATGGCGCGATCAGCACCGTGCAAAATGATCAACTTGTGCCGTTTCGGTTCGATGACGGCGATCAAACCAATTTTTACAGCACGATATTTCCGTCGCACGACGGCGGTTTGTGGACGATGCGCAACGGTGTTCTGCGCAAGTGGCGTGATGGGAAGTGGGTGGCCGACCTCGGCGCGCCGTGGGGGCCGGATGCGCCATTGGCATTGGCCGAAACGCGAAACGGCACCCTCATCACCGGAACGTTGAAAGGCGGGTTGTTCCTGCTCCGACCAAATTTCGAGCCGATCCAATTCAACCGCGCCAATGGTCTCTCGCACGATTGGGTGCGGTCGCTTTGCGAAGATCGCGAGGGAAATATCTGGATCGGCACCGGCGGCGGCGGACTGAATGTCCTGCGCGAACGGCGTGCAAAACTTTTAAATGCGCCGGACGGCTGGATGGGTCGCTCCGTGCTGGCGACCGTCATCCATCAAAATGACGCGTGGCTCGGGACGGAAGGGTCGGGATTGTACCACTACGATTTGGAGAAAAAAACGTGGCGCAATTTTGGCGACGCGGATGGGCTGACGAATTCCTTTATCTGGTCCGTTTGTCAGTCGCGACAAGGCGAACTCTTTGTCGGAACGTGGGACGGCGGCATTTTTGCCAAACGAGGCGAGCGTTTTGAACGACTGGAATCGCTTGCGAAAATCACTTCGCCGGTCACCGCTTTTTACGAAGACCGGGACGGCGCGCTCTGGATCGGCACCGGAACCGGTTTGCACAAGTTTGAAGGTGGCAAACTGGTTTATTTTGCTGGCGCGGAAAAATTGTTTCAGCCGGACGTTCGAGCCATCACACAATCGCCGGACGGCACGATCTGGTTCGGCATGTCTGGCGGGGGCTTGGCACGATTCAACGGCGGCACCCTCCAGCAGTTTCAAAAACGCGATGGCTTGGGCAGCGATTTTGCCCAGGCGCTCTTTGCGGAAACCAACAATACCATTTGGATCGGCACGAGTGACAACGGCGTATGCCGTTTGCAGGATGGAAAATTTACCATTATCAACACCGATGCCGGGTTTCCGGACAATGTGATTGTTTCCATGGCCGATGACGGCCTGGGACATTTCTGGTTCGGCACGCACCACGGAATTTCCCGGATCAGCAAAGCGGAATTGGAAAAGCGCGCGAACGCTCTTAGCCGCCGAGGTGACGAGGCGGAAGTTTCAGGGCAAATGCGCGCCGAAATCCGCCTCCTCACGTCGTCGGCTACCATTTTAAAACAGGCTCTGCCCAGCACCGTTCATCCGTTGACGTTTGATTCGAGCGATGGTCTGCCGTCTGAAATTTGTTCGGGCGGATTTCAACCCAGCTTTGCCAAAGGACCGGGAAACTCAATTTGGATTCCGACGGCCAAAGGTGTCGTCATGGTGGAACCGGCCAAGGTCAAAAAAAATTATTGGCCGCCGACGGTTGTCATCGAGAAATTAATCGTTGAAGGCCAGCCTGTCGGAAGCAAAACGGAATATGTCATTGGTTCCAGCGAAACACAGAAGCCGATTCAAATTTCCCCGGGCAATCAGCGATTGGAGGTGCATTACAACGGATTGAGTTTCACCGCGCCGGGCAAAGTGCGCTTTAAATACAAACTCGCCAAATTGGAAAGGGAATGGGTGGATGCCGGCAAAAATCGCTCTGTGCAATTCAGCTATCTGCCGCCGGGCAATTATAAGTTTCACGTCATCGCCTGCAACAACGACGGACTGTGGAATGAGACGGGCGCGACGTTGTCTTTCACACTGCTTCCCTATTTTTGGCAGACACTTTGGTTTCGAATTGTCGTCAGCGCGGCTGCGGCTGCACTGATCGGCTTCAGTGTGCTCTGGTTGACCCGCCGGCGGTTGCGGCAAAAAGTGGAATTACTCGAACGCCAGCGCGCCATTGAACGGGAGCGCACGCGGATCGCCCGGGATATTCACGATGAAGTCGGCGCGAGCCTGACACGCATCACGATGTTGAGTGAATCGTTGCGCGGGGAAAACCCGGACCGCGCGGCGGAAAACGCGGAACAAGTTTATCGCACGGCGCGCGAGACAACCCGCGCGCTTGACGAAATCGTTTGGGCAGTGGATCCAAAACACGACACACTCGACAGTCTGGCGAGCTATCTGGGTCGCTACGCGCAAAGCTTTTTGAAGGCCGCCCATCTGCGCTGCCGACTGGATGTACCGCTGAATTTGCCGGCCTGGGGGTTGACGGCGGAAATTCGTCACAATGTTTTTCTCGCATTCAAAGAAGCGCTCAACAACGTCGCCAAACATGCGGCGGCCACAGAAGTGCAAATTGCAATGGTGCTTTTGTCTGACAAGGTTTTTCTGAGCGTGGTGGACAATGGACGTGGTTTTAAGTTGGAAAAAACAAACGGCGGAACGGTAAAAGCGGTTTCTGAAAATGGAAGCACGGGAAATGGAATCTCGAACATGCAAAAGCGGCTCGAAGAAATCGGTGGCGCGTGTGAATGGGAGGTTACCGGCAAAGGAACAGCGGTGAAAATCCAGGTTTTGTTGCAACGCGAAAGCGGTGGTAGTCAAAATTGATGACAATCTATTTTTAGGAAATTCGATTATTCACCATGAAGATGTCAATCAAGGTTGCGATTGTGGAAGATGATGCCGGGGCGCGAAAAATCCTCGCGGGCTGGATTCAACACGCCAGTGGTTTCAAGCTCGTCGGTGAATGGGGCAGCGCGGAAAACGCCATCGTCGAACTCGCGCAAAAGGAACCGAACGTGGTTTTGATGGACATCAATCTGCCCGGCATAAGCGGAGTCGAAGCGACGAAAAAACTGAAACCGATTTTACCCAATACCCAGTTCGTGATGCTGACGGTTTACGAGGACACGGATCATATTTACAGCGCGCTGGCTGCGGGCGCGAGCGGCTATCTGCTCAAGGAAACGCCGCGCGAAGAATTGTTGAGCGCATTGCGGGAGGTTAATGGCGGCGGTTCGCCCATGACCAGCAACATCGCGCGCAAAGTAACGCAATCCTTCCAACAAAAAATGCGGCAGGATGAGGATCATTTCGACCTTTCGCCGCGCGAACGTGAAGTTCTGGAATTGCTGGCGCGTGGTTATCTTTACAAAGAAATTGCTGACTCGTTGCATATCAGCACACCGACGGTGAATACCTACATCCGCCGGATGTACGAAAAGCTTCACGTCCGTTCACGATCCCAAGCGGTGGCGCGCTACACCCACGCACCGGGCAGTGATAGTTTTCCCGCATTACGTCCTTGATATCCCGCAGTTTCCGGCTTCGGATTTCTTTTGTGTTCAACCATTCGGGTTTCGAAATCAGGTTCCATCGTCAGCCGTCGTTAATTTTGATGACATGCCTCCACCGCGCGACTTCGATATAACTCTTCCATGTCCCACATGGAATAAATCAGTCAAATGCAGTCACCTCGTATATAAAACTCAGAAAATTATGAAAAAAAACCTCTCTAAATCACGCTGGCTATTTTCTTTTTTAGCCGGAACAACTTTGCTGGGCGCCACCGCATCCCTTCATGCCGATGTAGCGCCCAACCCAACCAACGATTACGTCAACTCATTCGATGCTGAGAGCAGCAGGGCGTCATGGTTGTATTGGTATGGCGTCAATCCAGGAAATTCAGCGATTCTCTGGGATGCAGCGAAAGATGCCGCCACCAACGCTGGTTCAGGCTCGCTCGCCATCGAATTACCCTTTGGCCCGTCGGGTAATCAGCAGGTTATGTTCGGCACTTTCGGCAATGGATACGGCTACGATGGCAGTGTGCGCTATAATGCGAACCAGTTCACCAATATCTCGGTAGACGTTTTCGTGGAACCCGGCACGCCGGTGAATGGTGCGGGCAACTTTGGGACGCTGGAATTTTCATTTGTCATTAGCGGTTGGTTGAATGGCGGAGGCCCTTTTACGACAAACGCGATCATTCCCGCCAGCGCCACCAATGGCTGGGTGCACCTGGTCGTCCCGGTTGCGGTAGGCACGCTCAATTATGATGATCCCGGCGTTGCCGGATTTGGATTCAAATACACCTCTTACAGCGGCTATCCCACCAACACGATTAGGTTTTGGATGGACAATATCACCGCTAGAAAAAGTGGAGTGGCGCCGCCGCCGCCGCCCCCGCCGACGTTGAGCCTCAGCAGACCTTCCCCCGGCCTCAACATTTTCGCCGGCAGCGCAGGCGACTACGACCGTCAAAGCATTCGCACGCTGCAAACAGAAAGTGGCGCGAACTATTCCTGGTTGGGCCGCGGCACCAATCCTGTCACTTATTCGTTTACCATTTCTGGTCATCCGGGCGCAGGTCATGGCGGTTTCCAGACCCACATCTTTTTTGTCCCCTCTCCTTCATCGAATAATTCTGCGCCGGATTATGTGGATCCAACCGTCATCATGATGGACTTGCAAACTTTTGGAGACGGAACGGCCAATTGGGTTTTCCGGTATAAAACCAATCAGCCCAACGGCAACAGCCAGCTTTTTGCAACTCCTTTGGCGCAAATTTCCAATCCAACCGCTCTCGGCACGTGGAGCCTGACTTTCCTCACCGATACGAATGTCACGATGACCAATCCCGCAGGTGCGACGACCAACTTCACCATCGCCCCGGATGTAGCGGCTTTGTTCCCCACTCCGCTTTACGTCTATTTCGGCGTTCAGCCGAACAACGAGGGCAACAAAGGTTTTGCGACAACCTTCTCGCGTATCAAGATTGTAGGCACGACCGAGACGCTGGATGAGAACTTTTTGAACCAGACGGAACTTGATACCGTCAGCAACTGGTCGTTGCAATCCTCCGCTCCTCAAGGCATTTTCATCACGCCCACCAACACGGCTTTTTTAGTGAACTGGACGGCGGCTAATTCCGCTGGTTTCGTCTTGCAGACCAATTCGGTTCTTGGAAATACCAATAGCTTCCCGTGGTCCGGCAACGGATTGCCCGCGCCCATTTCGCTGGGTGTGTTGAAGCGAACCCTGATCGCGACGACCAATCTTCCGGCGGGACCGAATGCGTTCTTCCGCCTGATAAAATAAACTGGCTCA
The DNA here is from genome assembly GCA_043775015.1 of Verrucomicrobiota bacterium. Classification (GTDB taxonomy): domain Bacteria; phylum Verrucomicrobiota; class Verrucomicrobiia; order Limisphaerales; family CANJXF01; genus CANJXF01. Next base: position 18,365 of record JAYVSV010000024.1, on the reverse strand, counting down.
GGCTGAACCAACCGCAGTGCACCAGAGAAACCGGCGAATGAAGCCGGTTTCTCTGTCTCTGAACAAAAAAGAACTTTTCGTTGGGAGGCAATGCAGTGATCGCATCCAGTTCAAAACCATTTTCCCGGAATCATACGGGCCGCACCTGCCTCTGGCGGGTGAGTGTGGAAGACTGGATTGAGCGGGCGTTGCCAAAAAAAATTCCCGTAAATTTTTCGCGCCCACCAGAGGCAGGTGCGACCCGATCTAAAGGAAGCGCCAGGAATCAGTTCGCCTTCACCTTGATCGAATTGCTGCTCCTCATCGCCATCTTGGCCGGTTCGCTTTTGCCCGCATTGGCGAAGGCGAAACACAAGCGCATGGAATTCAATGCATGAACAACACACGCCAGATCATGCTCGGCTGGTGCCGCGATGAGGCCAAGTGGAACGTCTTATGTCCTTAATTAAACAGAGAGCCAATTAGACTTTCGGGAAGTATTTGATACGCTAAAGTGTTCAATCCAAACATTCATGAAATTTTTCATTCTCCTTACAACCTGCTTTCTGATCACGAAGACTTCATCTGCGCAGTCGAACTTATTTTTTTACACCGATACATTGGTCAACGGTTTTCAAAATTGGAGTTGGGCGGCAAACAGTTTGACCAACACGACGCCCGTCTTTTCCGGAACAAAATCGATCAAAGTCACGGCGAATTTTTGGGAAGCCTTTTCCACGTATCATCCGGCCTTCAACACAACGCCCTATTCCAATCTCACTTTTTGGGCGCACGGCGGCACGAACGCCGGGCAACGATTGCAAATATCTGTTCATGTCAACGGGCAGGATCAAGCGCCGTATGTTTTGCCCCAGGCTCTTTCCAACGCATGGCGGCAAATCACCATCCCGCTTTCCACTTTGGGCGCGGCCAACAAAACTAATTGCGACCGATTCACCATCCAACTGCGGAACGACGGCACGGCCAATCCATTTTTTCTCGATGATTTGCAATTGACCGGCGCGCCAGTGCCCGCCCTGGTTCATCTCGCCGTGAATGCCGCGCAAAATCTGCGAACCGTGGACGCGCGGCTTTTCGGAGTGAACACTGCGATTTGGGACTCTAATTTCGACAGCCTCGCGACTTCCAATGCCCTGAAAGAAATGGGTTGTCTTACGCTGCGTTTTCCAGGCGGTTCGCTCTCGGACGAATATCATTGGGCGGCGGGCACGACGGGGACGAATAGTTGGCAGTGGGCGACAACGTTTGGAAATTTCATGCACATCGCCACGAATGCCGCAGCACAGGTTTTCATCACGGTCAATTACGGCACCGGCACGCCCGACGAAGCCGCCGCCTGGGTGCGTCACGCCAATATCACCAACCATTGCGGATTCAAATATTGGGAAATCGGGAATGAAAATTATGGTTCCTGGGAAACCGACACCAACGTTTCGCCGCACGATCCCTACACTTACGCGGTGCGCGCCAAAGATTTTATCCAGCAAATGAAAGCGGCTGATCCTTCCATCAAAGTGGGAGTGGTGGCGGTGACGGGCGAAGATAATTTTGCCAATTACTCAAATCATCCGGCGACGAATCCACGCACGGGTGCCGCCCACAATGGTTGGACTCCGGTGATGTTGACCACGCTGAAGACTCTTGGGGTCACGCCGGATTTTATCGTGCATCATGTTTATCCCGAATACACGTTTCAAGAAAGCGACCCACTGCTGTTGCAAGCATCGATTACCTGGGCCGGTGACGCCGCCGACTTGCGCCAGCAACTCACGGATTATTTTGGCTCCGCCGGAACGAACATCGAATTGGTTTGCACGGAAAACAACAGCAACGCCGGTGATCAAGGCAAACAATCCACCAGTTTGGTCAATGGCCTGTATTATGCCGATAGCCTCGGCCAAATAATGCGCACGGAATTCAACGCGTTTCTCTGGTGGGATTTGCGGAACGGAACCGATATGACCGGCAACATGGACGCGATGCTCTATGGATGGAAAAATTATGGCGACCTCGGAATGATCAATGGCGCAAGCACGCGGCATCCCACGTTCTACGCAGCGAAACTGATGCAATATTTTGCCCGACCCGGAGACTCGATTCTCTCCGCCGCCAGCGATTCAATTTTGCTTTCGTCCTACGCGGCGCGGCGCACCAACGGCGAACTTTCTTTTTTGGTCATTAACAAAAGTCCGTCGGCAATTCTGAATGCGCAGATCGCGCTGACCAATTTTATCCCGTGGACCAACGTCACGGTTCGTTCCTATGGAATTCCGCAGGATGAAGCAACGCGGACAAATGCTTCCGCAACGGCCCAGGATATTTCGATCACGAATTTCCCCGGGTCGGGGACTAATTTTAATTACGCTTTTGCTCCTTATTCACTGACGCTTTTAAATTTCGCGCCTGCTCCCGTGCGGTTGCTTCCGCTGACAAGTTCGGCAAATGAAGTTATTTTCCAACTTCAAGGACAAGCCCCGTCGCGCTACGCGATTCAAAGTTCGTCGAATCTCACAGCTTGGATTTCTGTGGCCACGAACACACTGATCACAAATACGTTGAACGTGACGAACGTGATTGCTCCGGGGAGTTCGGAAAAATTCTGGCGCGCAGTTTGGCTCCCGTAAGACTCGCACGCCTTATTTTAAGGCTGCTCAACGCGGGACGGTTTGAGAAGCTGACTGTCGTTGAGCCAATCCGCCAGACGTTGCGGCCAATTTTTCACTGTAGTTAACTGCGAGCGATTTCCCATGTTGAAGGCGTGTCCGCCGCGCGCAAAAATGTGGGCTTCCACTGGAACTCCTGCTTCACGCAATTTGGGCAGCAACATAAAAACGGAACGCGAAGCACCGCGATCATCATTGGCTACGAGCAGAAAAGCGGGCGGCGCGTTCGAGGGAATCGTTTCTGGAATTCCCAATGGCCCCGGATAAATTAAAATCTGAAAGTCGGGGCGGCTGTTTTTTTGATTAATTGGATCGGCCGCTTTCTCGTCACCCAAACCGACCGAGTAAGCCACCATCGAAACCACTTCGCCACCGGCTGAGAAGCCCATGATGCCGACACGTCCTGGATCGAGACTCCAGTCCTTCGCGTGACTGCGCACCAGACGCATCGCGCGCTGGCCATCTTCGCGCGCATGTTTTTCAATCGAGTAGGGCGAATTAGTTTCGCGACCCAGCCGGTATTTTAAAACAAAGGCGGCGACGCCGAGGCTGTTCAGGAAATGCGCCGGTTCCTCGCCTTCCGCTTTGAAAACCAATTCGCGATGTCCGCCGCCCGGACAGATAACCACGGCTGCGCCGTTGGCTTTTTCTTTCGGCGGCAAAAAAACGGTGAGCGATGGATTGTGGATGTTGCGCACCCAATAATCTTTCGCGAGCTCCGGTTCGTCTTTGCGGGACTCAAAGCCGGGCGCGCCATTGATCCAAAGTGGAATTTGCAGAGGCGATTCTGCTCCCAAGATTCTTGCGGGCAACAAAATCAAAACGAACAGCCATCGAAAAAATTTCATGAGCACGGTTTCCATTTCGCGTTCAACGATTCACGCTTAATCGTCTTTAAATTTCGCTTAATTTCCCGGTCGAATCTCCAAACCGTTCCAGTTCATTCATGCCGAGACGATCCGCCATGCTGAGAAAAAGATTGGTCGTCGGCTTGGGATCAATCTTTATATATCGCCCGGCGGACAAAGTCCCGCCGCCCGCGCCTGCGAGAACGATGGGAAGGTTCGAGTGCGTGTGCCGGTTGGCATCCGCATTGCCGCCGCCGTAAACGATCATCGAATTGTGCAGGAGCGAGTGGCCGTCCACGTCTTTGGCGGCCTGAAGTTTTTCCAGAAACTTGGCGAATTGTGTCACATACCAGAGATCGATCTCGGCGACTTTCTTGATCATGTCCGCTTTGTTTTGGTGATGCGACAAATCGTGATGGCCTTCGGAAATTCCGATGTCAGCAAACGAACGATTGCTGCCATCATGCGCGAGCAACATGGTGATGATCCGCGTCGAATCGCTCTGGAACGCCAGCACCATCATGTCATACATCAGGTTGACGTATTCTTCATAGCTGGCCGGGATTCCCACCGGAGTTTCCTGAGCGGGATCGGGAATATTTCCGAACCGCTCGGCCCGTTGAATGCGCGTCTCGATTTCCCGCACGCCCGTGAGATATTGATCGACTTTGTCTTTGTCGCGCGAGGCGAGGCGGCTTTGCATGGAACGCGCGTCCTGCGAAACAAAATCCAAAATGGAGCGTTGCTCGTGTTGGCGGCGTTTCAAATTTTCCGCGCGCAGGCCGGGCGAGCCGCTGCCAAAGAGACGCTCGAACAAAAGGCGCGGATTAAATTCCGGCGTCATCGGGGTCGTGGCGGAACTCCAGGAAATGTTGTGTTGATAGGCGCAAGAATAGCCGGAGTCGCACGTGCCGGACTTGCGCACCTGGTCGCACGTCAACTCCAGCGAAGGGAATCGCGTCAAGTGACCGATGGATTGTGCCATGACCTGGTCGATGGAAACTCCGGCGCGAATGTCCGACGCGCTTTTCTTCAGGCGCACGCCCGTGAGAAATGTTCCGTTCGCACGGGCATGATCGCCTCCGCCATCCGCGCCCGCCTCCGCTGTTTTCAAATCCAATCCGCCGATGAGTTGCAAAAGTTTTTTGCTTTGTTCCAGCGGTTGTAGCGTGCGATTGAGATCAAAATCTTTTCCTGCCTTCACCGGCCACCATGCGGAAGGAATCGCGCCGTTCGGAAAATAAATAAACGCCGTGCGCAGCGGCGCGCCCGTTGCCGTCACGGCCAGTTTGCCAGCCGCCGCCGCCGCAATTTTATTTTCTGCCAGCGCCGCCAACGGCCTCCACGATTCCAATGCAGGCAAGGCGATACACGCGCCGAGGCCGCGCAAAAAATGACGGCGGCTGAGATTGAGTTGGCGTTCCATCACCCTGCCTTTTGCGGGAAGAAAATTCTTTTTCATAACTTTATTTTCGGGCGACTTCTTCTTGAAATTGTTTTGATTGCGCGACTGGCTCCGCTGAATTCCGACGTTTTTGAAACGGAGCGGATTCGATAATTCCCGAGAGCAACGCGGACGGACGGCCCTTCTCCGCCTCAAGTCGTGCCACGATTTGATCCACCGTTCCCACGTCGTAGGAATCGAGGCCGCGTCCCAAAGCGTAGGTGAGCATTTTTTCCGTAAAGCAGCGATAAAAATCGCGGCGATGTTCGGTGACGAGAATGCGTTTCAAATCGCGGATGTCGTTGAAGGATTCGCCCGTGATCAATTTGCCCGCGACCTCCAGCGGCTGATCTTTTTCCTGGTCGCGCCAGATGCCGAGAGCGTTGAAATTTTCCAGCGCCAGCCCCAATGGGTCCATGCGGTTGTGGCATGAATGGCACAGCGGCTGGCTGCGATGCAATTCCATCATTTTGCGCATGCTCCGTTCCGGCGCTTTTAACTCGCCGCCCACTTCTTCCAATGCGGGAATGTTCGGCGGTGGCGGCGGTGGCGGCATCCCCAAAATATTATCGAGAATAAAAACGCCGCGCTTCACCGGCGAAGTGCGCGTCGGGTTGGACGTGACCGCGAGAACGGTTCCTTGCGTGAGAATTCCGCCGCGCGGATGTTCCTGCGGCAATTTCACGAGGCGCATTTCCTTTCCTTCCACGCCCTCGATTCCATAATGCTTCGCCAACCGCTCGTTCAAGAATGTCCAATCGCTGTCGATCAATTCCGCGAGGTCGAGGTTCTGGCGGATGACGTGTTCAAAAACTTTTTCCGTTTCCTGTCGCATGGCGTTGCGGAGGTCGCCGGTCAATTCCTGCGGAAATTTCGCGAACACTTTGGAAAGATTGACGCGGAGTTTTTCAAATTCCTGACGTTCGGCGGCGGTCAGGCTGGCGTCATCTTTGTCGCGCAACTCCCGCAATCGCGCGCGCCACTGCGCCACTTCCGGGTCAACCTTGTTCTCGCGCGCGAAAACGAGGCGAGCATCGATCACCACCGTCTCAATGTCCCGCGCCTGCAACCATTGGCCGGGAAAATTTTGCATGAACGCGGCGGATCGCCAGTCGGCCAGCATCCGTTTGAGTTGTGCGGGAAGATTCTCACGCAGTTTTTCCTGCCCGGCCAGACGGAACAATTCATCGTCGGGCATGGTTGACCAAAGGAAATAGGAAAGCCGCGAGGCCAGCGCATATTCATCCACGAGCGGAAAAGATTTTTCAGCGGAAGCTTTTTCGATATTTTCTTCGCGAAACAAAAAACGCGGCGACGCTAGCACAGCCGTCATCGCTTGCGCCACGCCTGACTCGAAGGTTTTTCCGGGCTGCTGGTAAAAATCTTCCGCCAACGCGGTCAGCCGCTCCGCCGTTTCCTTTTCCACCGGACGCCGGAATGCTTTCCCTGCAAATTTCTCCAGCAATTCTCCGGCATAATTACGCCGTTCGTCGGGAGTTTCGGGAACGTTTTTTGCAAAAAAACGCTCGTAGTTTTTTGGACGCGTCCAAAACTTTTCTTCCTGCGGCCCGCGCAGTTTTACCGAGTTGATTCGCATTTCGAGCGAGCGGACTTGTTTTTCATTTGGCGTCAACGGCTCCACGACAAAAGCCAGTTCGTGTTCTCCAGCCGACAAATTCGTTTCCACTTCAAAGCGATGGGTTTTGCCTGCTTCCCAACTGAAATTTTTTTGCCACAACTCGCGTCCATCGATTTTAAAAATCAATTGGCATTTATTGTAATCGAAAACATCCTCGACGAATTTTTCGTTCACACCCAGATCGAACGCCGCTTGGTAGCGGCCGGTATGATCCGCCTTGAAAACGCCCGCCAACGTTCCTGCTTCGTAGAATGAAAGCGTTCCTTTGCCGGAACTCGGAAATCTCCGCGCTCCCCGTTCCGCATTCCGCGTTGGAAAGAATTGATTCCCGTAAATTATTTTTTCCGCAACCGTTTTGGAAACCGTGGGCACAGCGGATTCGACGACTGCTTTTGCCGCCGCTAAATATTTCTCCAAAAGCATCGGCGGCAGCGTCAGCACATCGCCGATGTTATCGAAGCCGTGCCCCGTGTCGTCAGGAGGGAACTCGGCTTCCGTGTTGAAATCGATTCCAAACAAATCGCGAATCGTGTTCCGATATTCCACACGATTGAGCCGCCGCAAGGTCACGCGGCCCGGATCAAGATTTTGGGGATCGATTTTTAAAACGTCCTTTTTGATCCAGGCTTCGACCATCTGTCTTTCATCAGCGCTCGGACGCGGCTTTTTTTCCGGCGGCATGACGCCTGTGCGCAAATTTTTCAAGACGGTCCACCAAAATTCCGTTTCGCGTAAAAGCGTTGTCTCGGATTTGAACTCGTCAAACGCGACGCCGCCTTTCTTCGCGTCGTCGGCATGACAATCGTAGCAATATTTTTTTAAAATGGGCTGGACCGATTTTTCATAAGGAGACGCGCCCAGCGCTGGAAGACAAAAATGCAGAGTGCTCATTGCCGCAACCAGTCCGATGAAACCAGTGAAGCGAGACGCAAATAAATTTTTAGATAACTTCACCATGAAGCTCAGGGGGTATTTTAGCAAAAATGGAACACATCTCAACGAAGCATCTCAACAAATTTTGATGACATGAAACCGGATTGGCCGAAAACCGAAGTTCAAAATCCGAAGGCCAAGTAAACGAGTCGGAGATAGCTCCGACCCTTTATGCTGAAAATGAACATTGGCGAAACCAAATTCTCCGTCTCCGCGCGGAGTGCCATAAGCAATTTCCCATCAATTTTTTGGCAAAGATTTTTGGAGAAATTGATTGCACGCTGCGGCCACTGATTTAATTAACACACTCATGCAGCAAATTCCATTCGGTCGGAAATTTCTCTCCGTCCTTGGGCTGAGAATCCACTTCTCGGCCTTCCGATTTCGCATGGCGGCTTGTCTTTTTTTCCTTTCACTTTTGGGACTTTTTCACCTGCCGGTTTTCGCTGACGACGACGCGCTGGCCGCGATCAAGAAAAGTGGCGTGCTGAAATGGGGCGCGGATGCTGAAGGGGGAGCGCCTTACGTTTTTCCCAATCCGCAGAATCCAGCACAACTCACCGGTTTTGAATGGGACCTGGCCGCCGCGCTCGCCGCCGAACTCGGCGTCAAAGCTGAAATGGTGCAGAACCAATGGGACGGCCTCGTTCCAGCGCTGCAACGCGGCAGTTTCGACATCATCCTGAACGGGTTGGAGATCACGGATGAGCATCGCCAGCAGATCGCCATGACGCAGCCGTATTACGTTTATGCCCAGCAAATCATGGTGCGAAAGGAAACCGCTGGAGTGGAACGGCTGGAAGATTTGAAAGGTAAATCCGTCGGGGTGCTGGCGGCCACGGTAGCGCAACGGCTGCTGGAAAAACAGGGTGGCTCGGATGTTCGGATTTATCCCGGCTGGGTGGAATCGTTTCGGGATCTTGGCAGTAAGCGCATTGACGCCGTGCTGTTGGATTTACCCGGCGCGCTTTACTACGCATCGCGGGAACCGGCTTTGAAACTGTCCGGCGAGGCTTTTGCTCCAGGGTATTACGGCATCGGCCTTCGCCAGGAAGACAAAGCTTTGCGCGACGCTTTGAATGCGGTGATCGCGAAGCTTTATGCCAGCGGTGAACTGGAAAAAATTTATCGTCGCTACGGGCTTTGGGATCGTTTTCAAGAACAAATCGGCCGCTATCAGGAGGCCGTGGTGGTGACCGCCAAAAAGGTTTCCACCTGGCGCGAATGGAAAACCTATCTTCCACTCTTGCTGCAAGGCGCGGTGGTCACCGTGAAAATTTCGATCATCTCCATGCTGCTCGCCGTGGTGCTGGGTCTGGCGCTGGCCTTGTTGCGGCTTTACGGAAAAACTCCCCTGCGCTGGCTGGCCACGGCTTACATCGAAGTCATGCGCGGAACCCCACTGCTCATTCAACTGTATCTGATTTATTACGGCCTGCCGAATATGGGCATTCGTCTCGACGCCTTTTCTGCCGCGATTTTTGGGCTTGGCCTGAACTACGCCGCCTACGAAGCGGAAAATTATCGTGCGGGCATCCAAGCCATTCCTCGCGGACAGATGGAAGCCGCGCTGGCCTTGGGCCTGACCCGCTGGCAGGCACTGCGCCGCGTCATTTTGCCGCAGGCCTTTCGCCTCATTATTCCGCCGGTGACCAACGATTTCATCGCGCTATTCAAAGATTCATCGCTCGTTTCCATCATCACGATGGTGGAATTGACCAAGGTTTACAGCATGCACGCCACGGCGACTTACGATTACATCGGCCTTGGCTTGATGACGGCGGTGATTTATTTCGGCCTCAGCTATCCGGCGTCCTTGTTGGCCGATCAATTGGAGAAAAAACTACGTTATGATCACCGTTAACCAGCTCACGAAATCCTATGGCTCAAGCCGCGTGTTACACGGCATAGATTTGCATCAAAAGCGCGGCGAAGACATCGTCATCATTGGGCCGAGCGGCTGCGGCAAGAGCACATTTCTACGCTGCATCAACCAGATGGAAACCTTTGAATCCGGACGCATCGCCATCGGCGACATCGTGGTGCAACCCGTGAAAGGCCACCCCACGCGGCCGCAACGCGAACAGCAACGCCAGCTTCGGCTGCGCGTCGGCATGGTTTTTCAAAGTTTTAACCTGTTTCCGCACCTGACGGTTTTGGAAAACATCACGACCGCCCCCATCACCGTGAAAGGAATGCCGGTGGAACAAGCCCGGGACATGGCCATGCAGCTTTTGCGGAAAGTCGGTCTGGAACAGAAAGCGTTGAATTATCCAGCGCAACTTTCTGGCGGCCAGCAGCAACGCGTGGCCATCGCCCGGGCGCTCGCCATGCAGCCGGAAGTGATGCTCTTCGATGAGCCGACCAGCGCGCTTGATCCGGAATTGCGCGATGAAGTTCTCCGTGTCATGCGGCAACTGGCGGAAGAAGGCATGACCATGTTGGTCGTGACGCACGAGATGGGTTTCGCCCGCGAAATGGCCGACCGGATTTTGTTTTTTGATGGCGGGCTGATTGCCGAAGAAGGTGCAACAGAGGAAATTTTCACCCAGCCGAAAAACGAACGAACGCGGGAGTTTTTGAAAAAGATTTTACCCAAGTAAAACGGCTTTTACGCCGGATGACTCTCCGCGCAGAGCGTCAAAAGCAAATTCCTATCAATTGGACCCACCGGCTTGGATGATTACGGTTACCCAGGGAAGGAAATTCAGGCGTATAAACGAGATCGAAGCGAGGTGGGTCGGGATCTGACCATGACCAACGTGTAAAGGGTCGGAGATGACTATTGACGTGTTTTGGCCTGAAGGGAAAGGGGTCCGTTCTTGATCATGGTAACTCCGCACCGAACGTCATCCTGCTTTCCGTAAGGCTGTAGGCCGTTCGTCCCCAAACGGCATCCGTCTTTTTCATTCCCTCAACTCCATCAATCCACTCATCCATCAAACGCTCGTTCGTCGCGGGGTTTAGCTCGTCGCGCATGCGCGGGACCCGCTAAAAGCTGGCGCTCCTTCGAGGGGTCGCGCGCCTCCCCCACTTTTAATCACACCCCCCAAAGAATCGCTGCATCACACCAAACTTGCGCGTTGGTGGAAACTGTTAGATGTTTCGCCCCTCTGTTTACAAAATTATTATGGAAACCTTACCTACTGTTCTACTGAAACCGGGCGAAGCCGATCGTGTTCTTGCTGGTCATCCTTGGATTTACGGCGGCGCGGCCCTTCGACTCACCGCACCCGCCAACGATGGCGACGTCGTGCAAATCAAGGATCATCGCCAACGATTTTTGGGAATCGGCTTTTACAATTCACGATCCAAAATCAATGTGCGCGTCATCTTCCCCGAACGCGTCGAAGTAAATCGCGAGTTTTTTGAAGAACGCATTCGCACCGCTTTGGCCGTGCGAAAACGGCACATGCCAACCGCGACCTCATTCCGGGTGGTCAACGCAGAAAGCGATATGCTCAGCGGATTGATCATCGACAAATACGAGGATGTTCTCGTGATTCAAACTTCTTCACTCGGCATGGACCAGCGCAAGCCGATGATCATCGGTGCCCTGCAAAAAATCTTTTCTCCGCGCGCCATTGTCGAGCGCAGCGAAAGTTCCTTCCGCAAATTCGAAGGGATGGAAGATGCCAACGGCGTTCTCTTCGGAAAATTAGATGGGCCAGTTCCGATCAAACTGAACGGCTTGCAATTCGAAGTGGACATCGCGGGTGGCCACAAAACCGGTTTGTATCTGGATCAGCAGGTCAACTATCAACAGATCGCAGGATTGATGAAGCAAGGCAATGTGCTCGACTGTTTTACGTTCCTGGGCGGATTCGGTTTGCACGCAGCCCGTGCCGGCGCGGCTCATGTTCACATGCTCGACCAGAGCGCGGACGCCATCGCCGCAGCGACGCGCAACGCGCAAGCCAATGGTTTATCGGCGAACTGTTCGTTTGAAACGACGAATGTTTTTGATTGGTTGAAAGCGCAAACCGCCGTGAAGCCACACGAGAAGGTGGTGCCAAAGTTTGACGGGATTATTCTCGATCCACCGTCGTTCACGCGGAGCCGCTCCGCGATTCCAGATGCGATGCGCGGTTACAAGGAAATCCATTTGCGCGCGTTGAAACTTTTAAAAACCGGCGGAACTTTGGCGACTTTCTGTTGTTCACATCATGTGGATGCCGTGATGTTTCAATCGGTGATTTTGGAAGCCGCTTACGATGCGCGACGGGTGTTGCGCCGGGTGGCTACGTACAGTCAATCGCCCGACCATCCGATTATTCCATCAATCCCGGAGACGGAGTATTTGAAAGGATTCGCTTTTGAAATCGTGCGCTAAAACCGGGCAAGGCTCGGCTCGACGAAATTCGAGTGACCAATAGAATGGGTTCCCAATGAAATCCAGATTACTGATTTTTTTGGTTCTTCTGAACTTGGCGTTGTTCGGCGGAGGATTCTATTTCCTGAATCGTTTTTTCTCGAACCTCGCGCCTTCGAGCAACTCACCGGTCAAAGTTGATCCACGAAATCGACTCAAGCTGGCCAAATCGAAACTTGCGGCAATACCGGCAGCGGCACCGGTGGAAAAAATTGTCTATGTCACCAATCAATTCCACTGGAGCCAGGTTGAGTCGGGCGATTACCGCGTTTACATCGCCAATTTGCGGGCGATCCACTGCCCGGAAAATACGATCAAAGATATTATCCTGACCGACATTATGAAACTGTACGCGGCGCAACGCGGGCAGTTTTATCACAACGGGCGCGAGTTTAAATTTTGGGAGACAGACGAAAAACGGAAGCTCAACGCCAAACAAGTTGAAGAACGCGAAAAACAACTGGCCTCCATCGATAAGGAAATTCCGTCGGTGCTGCGCGAATTGCTTGGGATCAATTACGAGCGCGAGATCAACAAATATTTTGTCGATGCCAACGAAGACGATCGCCGGTTGAATTTTATTCCTGCGGAAAAGCGCGGACAACTTCTGTCGTTGCGCGAAGAGATTGAAGGGATGAAGGAACGCGTTCTCGAAGCAGCAAATGGGAATCCCTCTGCCGCAGATTTGGAGGCGCTCCAGAAAATTGAAGCGCACCGGAAAACTGAATTGGAAAAACTTCTGTCCGGTTCCGAATTGGCGGAGTTCGAGTTGCGCACGTCCGAAACGGCGGACCGGCTCCGCACGGAGTTGATTGGTTTTAATCCGACGGAGTCTGAGTTTCGCGAAATTTTTGAGCGGCAAAAAGCGGTTGATGAGAAATTCGCTTCGACCAAATCAACGGACGAGAGAGCGACAGCGCAACGCGCCGTTCAAGAAGAGATCAAACAGCAATTAGGCCCGGAGCGTTTCGCGGATTACGAGCGGGCGCAGAATCCTGATTTTCGTAACACCTGTGTTTTTGCGGAAGTTTATCAATTGCCGGTTTCAACTGCGCAGACGATTTTTGACATCAAACAGGTTGCCGAAGCGGAACGACAAAGCCTGCTTTCAAATAAAGCCATCGAAGATCGCGATCGGCTGGAGGCGCTCAAGGCGATTCAGACGGAAACGGAGAAGGCACTTCGTCAGACGATGGGAACCAAAATCTACGCGAGTTACAGCCAAGGCACGGGAAGCTGGGTACAGAATTTGGGTTCTACAAAATAACTTCTGCGACGTTTCAACTCAGCAACTCGCGCTGCCAGTTCATTAAATCTTTCGAAAAATGATCCCAATTCTGCGAGAGCAATCCCAAGGTGGCCCGGCTGGCGATCAGCGTCGGATCGATTCCTAATTTCAACGCAGCATCATCGCGGCGTTTGCTCAAATTAAGGAACAATCTTTTTTCGTCTTCAGTGGGACGTGGCGTGATGACGTGCGCGATCATTTGAGGCAGTTCATGGTGCGCCACGCGCAGACCGCGCTCGACTGCGTGCTCCAGCTCCGTCGAACGACGCGGACTCAAGTGGCGCGGCATCAAATTAAGCCAATCACGCGTGGTCCCGGCGGCGGCGGCGATCTCCACCATCACTTCGTGGCTGAGAATAAAATACGGCGGTTTGTTCGCAGTGATGGCTTCCTTTTCACGCCAGCGCCAAAGCTCGCGCAGGACAGCCAGCGGCATGCGACCCAACTGACTGCTCCCTTTGATTCTCCACGTTTCGATATCGGCCGAGGGAAGTTCCGCGCAGTCTTCGATCAGGCGGGCGCAAGATTCGCGATGCCACGAAATGCGGCTGGTGGCTTCAAGTTTTTTTCGCAACAGGTCGGAGAGCGGCTTTAAATATCGCGTGTCGTTACGGGCATAGTCTTCCATTTTATCGGTCAAAGGCCGTCGCGCCCAATCGGCTTTCTGCGAGCCTTTCTCCAGTTGCACACCGAGAAAATTCGAAACGAGATTGGTCAGGCTGAATTCTTTTTCGCCAAGCAGCCGGGCTGCGAGCATCGTGTCGAAAATCTTTTCTGGAACGAACCCGAGGTTCTTGCGCAACAAACGCAAGTCGTAATCCGCCGCGTGAAAAATCAATTCATGTTTCTGCAATTCGGCCCACAACGGAGCCAAATCAAGTTTCGCAAGTGGATCAATCAACCTATCCGCTTCGGGAATGCTGATCTGCAAAAGGCACAGTTTTTCAGGATAGGCGTGGAGACTGTCGGCTTCCGTATCCAAGGCGATCCACGGAGTTCCGCGCAGTTGCGCCAGGAGTTCTGCCAATTTCTTGTCGGTATCAATCACTGGCAAAATTGTTCAATTTCAAACGGCCACTGTCGAACCAAAACAATCGGATTCACGTTCTGGACTCGGGCGGGGTGACTTCGTATGGTTCCGCCCATGAACCTGACCAGTGCGTTTGCGGAATCCGCAAAGAAAAACCCGACCAAGCCCGCCCTCTACTGGGGCGAGGAGGAATTTACTTATCAGGAAGTTTGGACGCAATCACTCGGCGTCTGCGAACGTTTACAATCCGAGTTTGGCATCAAACCGGGCCTGCGCGTCGCTCTTTGGTTGAAAAACTGCCCGCAATTTGTCCCGGCCCTCTTCGGCGTTCTGGAGACGGGTGCCGCTGTGGTGCCGATCAATAATTTCCTGAAGCCGGATGAAGTGAATTATATTCTGGCCGACGCGGAAATTGATTTGGTGATTACCGACACCACGATGGCGGAAGGCGCGGCCAGACTCGCCGAGTTGCGGCCAGGCCTGAAATTTTTGCACGTAGAAGATTTTCCAAGACATCCGACTCATTCCGTGCGGGACACCACCTGCCCCACGGCGGAATCGGATCTCGCCATTTTAATTTACACCTCGGGCACGACCGGTCGGCCCAAGGGCGCGATGCTTTCGCACGGCAATTTGCTGCACAACGTTGATAGCTGCCGCCGCGTCCTGGAGTTGGTTGGCGAAGATCGCATTGTCGTGCTGCTGCCCATGTTTCATAGTTTCATGCTTTGCGTTGGTGTGCTGCTTCCCACGTTGATCGGCGGAACGATTGTGCTGATTAAATCGGTGCATCCGGTGAAAAATATTATTCAGGAGATCATTCATCGGCAGGCGACGATTCTTCCGGCGGTGCCGCAACTTTTCCGCACGTTGATGCATCCGTCGATCCCGACCGATCTGCCCTTGCGCCTCTGTGTCAGCGGTGGCGCGCCGTTGCCGGGAGAAATTTTGAAGGAATTCAGCGCACGGTTTCCGATGCCGCTCATTGAAGGCTATGGATTGAGCGAAGCCAGTCCGGTCGTCACGTTCAATCCGTTGAAGGAACAAAAGGCCGGCTCAATTGGCAAACCAGTCTTCGACGTCGAAGTCACCGTGCAAAACGATAGCGGCGAGATTCTTAGCATCCGGCAGACTGGTGAAATCTGCGTGCGCGGCGGCAATGTGATGCAAGGCTACTGGAAACAGGCCGAGGAAACGGCCAAGACCATGCGCGGCGAATGGTTGTTGACCGGCGACATCGGCCATCAGGATGAGGAAGGCTATTTCTACATCACCGACCGCAAGAAAGACATGTTGCTGGTCAATGGCATCAACGTCTATCCGCGTGAGATTGAGGAAATTATTTACCAATTTCCAGGCATCAAAGAAGCGGCCGTCGTCGGCATCCCTGACCCACGGCGCGGTGAACAGGCGCTGGCGTTTGTCTCCGCCCTGGAAGGAATTGCCCTCGATGAAAAGGCGATCCACCATTTCATCCGCGACAAACTAGCCGATTACAAAGTGCCGAAACGAATCGTGATTCTGCCATCGCTGCCGCGCAATCCGACCGGAAAAATTTTGAAAACCGCCTTGCGAGAGATGGCGAAGGACACGGCTTAAAGTATTCGTAGAAAGCTTATCTCTGGCAACGGAGGGCGGTTGCGATTCGGAAATAGGGAAACAGGCAACCTTCGCCATTTTTATGGCAAAAATTCCACAAGACATTTACGAACGCGTTCTAGAATTCGCGATGCTCATAACCAATGCAGAATTGGCAGGCGATGACGTTTTGAGCGCCATCCACTATTCCGCTTTCAGTGATTACCACGCGGAAATAATTCGTGATGGGCGTTGCCATCCATTTCTTTTAGAGACGTTAGCCGACTACACGGATGACGAGACTTTAGCCATGACTTACTACGAACAATCATTGGCTCTATCGAGGCAGATGAACGAGCCAACTCACACGATTCTAATTGCGATGGGTCAGGCACATCACGCCGGAAAGCGGTTTGAACTCGCAGAAGCTTGCCTGCGAGACGGCCTCGCCGAAGCGCGGCTGCGGGGAGATTTGGATATGGTCAAGGAAGCCAAGGAATTGCTGCGTGAACTTGGTTCCTGACCGCGCGCAATTCGGAATAGAACCTGAATTTCCGGTTTTGAGTTCATGAGTTTCAAATTCGTCATCTTCACAAGCCTGAGCGGCTTCCGAGCACAAGGTTTCCTTTGACTCTCCCCTGCCCTTTGTTAAATTCGCCCTCACTTTTCTGCGGATTTCCCAAAGAATAACAACAAAATGCAGTTTTATTATGGCATCTAAATCGAACAAATACGTTTACACTTGGGGCAACAAAAAAGCGGACGGCGACGGCAGCATGAAAGCCCTCCTCGGCGGCAAAGGCGCGAACCTCGCCGAGATGACCCGCATCGGTCTGCCCGTGCCTCCCGGTTTCACCATCACCACCGAGGTCTGCACTTATTTTTACGCGAGCAAACGCACTTACCCGAAGGTCTTGCAGGCGCAGATGGAAGCGGGCGTCGCGAACATGGAGAAGATTATGGGCACGAAGTTCGGTTCGACCACGGGCATGCCGCTCCTCGTGGCCGTGCGTTCCGGTGCGCGCGATTCCATGCCGGGCATGATGGATACGATTTTGAATCTTGGTTTGAATGACCAAGCCGTCGTCGCGCTCGTCAAGGCGACGGGCAACGAGCGTTTCGCGTGGGATTGTTATCGCCGTTTCATCCAGATGTATGGCGACGTCGTCATGGGCGTGCAGAAGCGCGAAGGCGAAGACCACGATCCGTTCGAGCACACCATCCACACTTTCAAACACGAGACGTATCATCGCGACATCGTTGATTCTGATCTCACCGCCGCCGACCAGCAGGAACTCGTCAAACGCTTCAAAGCGCTCGTCAAAGAACGCACCGGCAAAGCGTTTCCGAACGATCCGTGGGAACAACTTCGCGGCGCAGCGGGCGCGGTGTTCAGCTCATGGATGAACGATCGCGCGTGCGTCTATCGCCGCAAATACAACATCCCCACCGAGTGGGGAACGGCCGTCAACGTGCAGGCAATGGTGTTCGGCAATACCGGCGAAGACTCCGGTTCCGGCGTGGCATTCACCCGCAATCCCGCGAACGGCACGAATGAATTCTACGGCGAATTTCTCATCAACGCGCAGGGCGAAGACGTCGTTGCCGGCGTCCGCACGCCCGAACCCGTGTCGAAGTTGAAAGCCGCAATGCCCAAGTCCTACGCGGAGTTGATGGCGGTTCGCAAGACGTTGGAAAAACATTTCAAGGACGTTCAAGACATCGAATTCACCGTGCAAGCGGGCAAGCTGTTCATGCTCCAGACGCGCAACGGCAAGCGCACCGCCGCCGCCGCGCTGAAATTCGCCGCCGATATGGTGAAGGAAAAATTGATTGATTGGGAAACAGCGATTCTCCGCAACCCCGCCGATCAGTTGGAACAATTGCTCGCTCCGATTTTTGATTTGAGCGAAGTCAAGAAAGCCAAAGTCATCGCCACCGGTCTTCCCGCTGGTCCGGGCGCGGCGACTGGGAAAATTTATTTCAACGCCGAACGCTCCGTTCAAGCTGCGGAGAAGGGCGAAAAAGTTTTGCTCGTTCGCGTCGAAACTTCCCCGGAAGATTTGCGCGGCATGATCGCAGCGGAAGGCATTCTCACCGCTCGTGGCGGTGTGTCCTCGCACGCGGCGCTCGTCGCTCGGCAGATGGGCAAAGTCTGCGTCTGTGGCGCGGCAGGCGTCACGATTGATTACGACAAGAAGACCACGACAATTGACGGTGTGACTTACAACGAAGGCGACTTCCTCTCGATTGACGGCACGTCCGGCCTCGTCTATGCAGGTCAGATCAAGACCGCTCCGTCCGAAATCATCACCGGCTTGCTCAACAACGACAAGGTCGCGCAGAAAACCGAGAAGTATAAAAACTACGTCCAACTGATGAGCTGGTGCTCGAAGGCGACGAAGCTGCAAGTTCGCACCAACGCCGACACACCGGAGCAAGCCCAACAGGCCATCGCCTTTGGCGCGGTTGGCATCGGCCTCACCCGCACGGAACACATGTTCTTCGAGGGCGACCGCATTGATGCGATGCGCGAAATGATTCTCGCCGACAACCTCGCCGCCCGCGAA
>JAYVSV010000023.1:0-45081 GCA_043775015.1 Verrucomicrobiota bacterium | reverse complement strand
TTTTTGTGCGCTCGCAACCCCGCTTGAGGGTCGGCGATGAAGCGGCGTCAACGCCGCGCTCCATTCCAGATCCCGCATTTCAACCTCGGAGTTCGGGTTTAAACGAATTTTCTCCTGTCGAAAAAACAAACCCGGCGCATTTTTAATTCGAGACACACTATAACCAGAGACAAAATTCGAACTGCGATTAGAGAGGGCATTCCCTTCGCCAGCAAAATGGCCGATGGCGAAAAGTACGAGGTTTCAGACCAATACAAAGTAGCTCTCGGCAGGACGACCGTGATTGTCGTCGGCGACGATGATATGCCGCATATCCTGCCTTTGTTGAGAATGACGGAAATCTCCTATTTGAAGCCCAAAAAATAGAGGCGATAGAGGCAACGAGCGCCAAGAGAATTTTGGTTCTCGTGTTCTCTGCCTTATTTCGCAGCAATTATTTACTTGGTGACTTTTCATGTTCGCGGTTAAAACCTCCGGCGTGAGTGGCATTCGCATCAAAGACCAGTTAGCCAGTGATCGTCCGCGCGAACGGCTCGCGGCCAAAGGAGCTGGCGCTTTGAGTCACGGAGAGTTGATCGCCATTCTGCTCCGCACGGGTCTCAAAGGAATGAACGCGGTTGAGGTCGGAAACTTTCTCATCCACCAATTTGGCAATTCATTGCAGGCGCTGGCCAAAGCCTCGGTCGATGATTTGCGCAAGGTTCCCGGAATCGGTCGCGACAAAGCCGTCACGCTCATCGCCGCGTTTGAACTGGCCAAACGCATGGCGGGGGAATTGCATGGCGAATCCCCCGTCTTGGACAACCCCGAAGCAATCGCCGATTTTTTGCGCGAAGAAAATCGCGCCCACAACGTGGAGCGTTTTCGGGTTTTGCTGCTGAACACGCGACGCAGGCTCATCCGCATGGAATACATTTCGGACGGAACGGTGGATACGATTCTCGTTTCTCCGCGAGAAGTTTTTCGGGCGGCGATTTCCGCCAACGCGTCTGCGATTGTTTTGCTTCACAATCATCCGAGCGGCGACCCAACTCCATCCGAAGCCGACATCAAAGTGACGCGAGATTTGATTCGCGCCGGACAACTTCTGAAAATCGAAGTGCTCGACCATGTCGTGCTAGGAAGACGCACGGCGGAACGATCAAAAGATTACGCATCACTCAAAGAACTAGGATATTTTTATACCTGAAATGATTCATCCAACCGCCGTTATTCATGTCAAAGCGCAGCTCGATCCGAGCGTTCAAGTAAAAGCTTATGTCGTCATCGACGAGCACGTTTCACTCGGCGCAAATTGTGTCGTTGGGCCGCATGTTTATCTGACCGGTCACACTTCGGCTGGCGCAGGAAATATTTTTCATGCTGGTTGTGTCATTGGCGATGCGCCGCAAGATTTGAAATACAAAGGAGAACCGACTCGTTTGTGCATCGGCGATAACAATGTTTTTCGCGAACACGCCACGGTACATCGGTCAGCCAAACTTGGCGAAGACACCGTAATCGGCTCGAAGAATTTTCTCATGGCCAACAGTCACGTCGGACATAATTGCCATCTCGGCAACGAAATTATTTTGGCCAATGGCGCTTTGCTGGGTGGACACGTCACTGTGGAGGATAAAGTTTTTATTTCCGGAACTTGCATGGTGCATCAGTTCACGCGCATCGGAACACTCGCGCTGATGCAAGGTGGATCCGGCATCAGTAAAGATCTGCCGCCATTCACCATTGCATGCGGGGTCAACGCAATTTGCGGACTGAACATCATTGGGCTAAGGCGGGCGGGTTTCACCAGTGAGCAACGGATCGAGTTGAAAAAACTATATCGAATTCTCTTCCGTAGCGGAAAAAAACTCAGAGTGGCGGTTGCTGAAGCTAAAACGGAATTCACGAGTGAAGCTGCGCAAACGATGTTGAATTTTATTTCTTCCAGCAAACGGGGTGTTTGCGCTGATGTGGGTGAATCTACCGACGAAGCCGCGATTGACTAATGTCGCTCATTTCTTTATTACCAAGCAGAAACATTTCATAAAAGGGAACTGAACTTATGCCTCCTAAAACCACCGAAAAAAATACATCCGCCGCCGAAGCAAAATCTTCTGAAGTCGCCAAAGCTACAGCCACGCGTGACCGCGAACTCGAAGCCGCCATTTCCTCCATCACCAAAGCTTACGGCGATGGGAGCATCCTGCGTCTTGGCGCTGCGCATGCCGCAAAAAAAATCGACGTGATTCCCACCGGCGCGCTGGCGGTTGACCTCGCGCTCGGCGTGGGCGGATTGCCGCGCGGACGCGTCGTGGAAATTTACGGACCGGAATCTTCCGGCAAAACCACGCTGATGCTGCACGTCATTGCCAACGCGCAAAAAGCGGGCGGACTCGCGGCCTTCATCGACACCGAACACGCGCTCGATCCCGGTTACGCGAAAAAACTTGGCGTGAATCTCGACGAACTTCTCGTGTCGCAACCCGACAGCGGTGAAGAAGCGTTGACGATTTGCGAAACGCTGGCGCGCTCGAACGCGCTCGATGTCATCGTGATTGATTCCGTCGCCGCACTCGTGCCGAAAGCCGAACTCGAAGGCGAAATGGGCATGGCGACGATGGGCATGCAGGCTCGTTTAATGAGCCAGGCGCTGCGAAAACTCACCGCGATTTTGGGCAAATCCAAAACGACCTGCATTTTCACAAACCAATTGCGCGAAAAAGTTGGCGTGATGTTTGGCAGTCCTGAAACGACGTCGGGCGGAAAGGCGCTGAAGTTTTACGCCAGTGTTCGCATTGATATTCGTCGCAAAGAAACTTTGAAAGACGCTGCGGGTGTTGCGATCGGCAATCACTGCAAAGTTAAAATCGTAAAAAACAAAGTGGCGCCACCGTTCGCCGAAGCGGAGTTCGACATCATTTACAATCACGGCATCAATAAAGAAGGCAGCATTCTCGACGTGGGAATTGCCGACGGCGTGGTGGAGAAAAAAGGCGCGTGGCTGCAATTCGAAAGCAATTTAATCGGCCAGGGAAAAGACGCCGCGCAAAAAGCGATGGCGGAAAAACCAGAGCTCGCACAGAAAATTGTTGCAGCAATCATGGCCAAACGGAACGGCGCGGTTTCTGCGACATAGACAATTAGTCCGCACGCAGTATTTTGTGGGACGGCATTCGACTTTCGGTCGCTGCCGAACCTTTTTCTATGCGCCAAGTTTATTTAGATCATCAATCCACCACGCCACTCGCGCCTGAAATTTTCGAGGCAATGAAGCCTTATTTCATGGAGGCGTTTGGAAATCCATCGTCGCTGCATCAACACGGTTTGCGTGTCCGCGACGCGATTGCCAAAGCGCGCAGCCAGATTGCTGCGTTGATCAATGCCGAATCGCCGGAGGAAATTTTCTTCACGTCCGACGGCACGGAATCCGCCAATCTCGCGGTTAAAGGCGTGGCATACGCCAACCAACGCAAAGGAAATCATTTCGTCATTTGCGAAACGGAACATCCATCCGTCATCAATTCCGTCGAATTTTTGGAGAAACAAGGTTTCACCTGCACACGCGTCAAAGTGGACAAAGAAGGCTTGATCAATCCCGAAGACGTTCGCGCCGCCATTACCGACAAGACGACGCTGATCGCAGTGCATCACGTCAATCACGACATCGGGACGATTGAGCCGATTCGCGAGATTGGAAAAATTGCGAACGAAAAAGGAATCGCGTTTTACGTCGATGCCGAAGCGAGCGCCGGTTGGTTGCCAATTGATGTGCAGGCGATGGGTGCAAATCTTCTTTCGCTTTCGCCACACCGTTTTTACGGACCGAAAGGCGTCGGCATTTTGTATCGCAACAAAAAAGCGCGCATCGTCAGCATGATGCACGGCGGCGTGCAGGAAGGTGGTCGTCGTGCTGGAACTGAAAATGTTCCTGCTATCATCGGCGCAGGTCTGGCTTGCGAAATTGCTTTGCGTGAAATGCCAAAACGAATTGCGCACACCGCAAAATTACAAAAGCGTTTGTGGGACGGATTGAAAACAAAAATTCCCTACATCAAATTAAACGGGCCGGAGCCTGGGTTGAAACGGATTTCAACCAGCTTGAATCTCAGCACGGAATTTATCGAAGGCGAAGGGCAGCTTTTGCTTTGCGACATGAGCGGCATCGCGGTAGCGAGCGGTTCCAGTTGCGTGAGCAAATCGTTAAAAGTTTCGCATGTCCTCAGCGCCATCGGTCTCGATCACGCGCTGGCGCAAGGCAACATCATTATGTCGCTCGGCGACATGAACACCGAAGAAGATGTCGATTACGTCATCGAGTCTTTCGAGAAAATCGTGAAAAAACTTCGCGGGATGTCGCCAATGTGGGATGAATTTGAAAAAGGTGAGATCGACTCGGTCATCGCTCCGACTGGTCGCGGAAAATCTTTCTCGCAACACGCGGCGGATGTTTCGGGCAAAGCGGCGCATTAATCTGGCGGCGATTCTCCTGAACCCTTTCGGT
This sequence comes from Verrucomicrobiota bacterium, assembly GCA_043775015.1. Classification (GTDB taxonomy): domain Bacteria; phylum Verrucomicrobiota; class Verrucomicrobiia; order Limisphaerales; family CANJXF01; genus CANJXF01. The sequence continues at coordinate 40,598 of JAYVSV010000023.1, read as the reverse complement.
AAATTTTTCTCATGCTCACACAAGAAACCATCACCAACGCGCTCAAGTCGGTAAAATATCCCGGCTATTCACGCGACATCGTTTCGTTTGGAATCGTCAAAAATATTTTCATCACGGGCGATCACGTCACGGTGTCCGTTCAACTCTCGTCGGCCAATGCGGAAGTCGCGGAGCAATTGAAACGCGAAGCCGAATTGGTTTTACAGAATTTGCCCGAAGTCAAAACCGCGCGCGTCGATGTTGCGCAGCCGACCACTTCTCAAGCCGCCACCGCGTCAAGTCCGTGGTCGGGCCAAAACAAAGTTCTTGGAATCAAACGAGTCATCGCCATCGCCAGCGGAAAAGGTGGTGTGGGCAAATCCACTGTTTCCGTCAATCTCGCCTGCGCCCTTCAAAAACTCGGCGCGAAAGTCGGTTTGCTTGATTGCGATATTTACGGACCGAGCATTCCGCTAATGATGGGCATCAACCAAAAACCCACTCTCAGCGCGGATGAAAAAATGGTTCCGCCGGAAAACTACGGCGTGAAATTGATGAGTATGGGTTTTCTGATCGAAGGCGATGCGCCGGTCATTTGGCGCGGGCCGATGATCATGAAAACCATCCAGCAATTCATTCACTCCGTCGATTGGGGCGATTTGGATTTCCTGCTCGTCGATTTGCCGCCCGGCACCGGCGACGCGCAACTTTCCCTTTGCCAAACCGTGCCGCTCGACGGCGGCGTGATCGTGACCACGCCGCAGGAAGCGTCGCTTGGCGTCGTGCGCAAAGGGGTCGCGATGTTTGAGAAAGTGAACGTGGCGATTCTTGGAATCGTGGAGAACATGAGTTATTTCATCACGCCAAACGGCGAGCGTGTTGAAATTTTCGGCCATGGCGGCGGTCGTGCCGAAGCCGAACGAAAAGGAGTAAGCTTCCTCGGTGAAATTCCGCTTTACACAGAAATTCGCATTGGCGGCGACACAGGTTCGCCTGTCGCGGCAACAGCTCCCGAGACCGCGCCTGGAAAAGCCTTTATGGAAATTGCCAAAAACCTTCGAGAAAAATTCGCGTAGATCATGGTAGGGCGACGCTGCCGCGTCGCCTTCGTTCAAGGCAGAGCAGCAGCTCTGCCCTACCCGCTCACCAAATTTTGAATTGCCAGCGGAAATTCAGCGGTGTTACATCTTTGAGACATCGCAATAACGTTTATGCCGAATAACCCAGACAATCCCAACGGCAACGATTTGGTCAAAAACTCGTCGCTCTACCGCGAGTTCCAAGCCGAGCGCGAAGAAATTTTGCGCCACAAATGGATCGAGTCCGAAAAAGAGGGATACGACATCGGATTTGAAAGAGCCTTGACGGATTGGATTATCAAACACCGGTCCCGATGGCGGAAAACACGACAGACAGCGAATAATTAGGTGCGTTCGCCAAACGGAGTTGCCTTTAACGCGATCCAGCGAGTTCGCAAAGGAACCATGAAAAATAAATCTAAAATTTGGAGCGGCGGTCTGTGACCGTCGCATTTTTTTGCCAAAATGCCTGACTCCACCCTCATTCTAAATTCCTCCGCGATGCAACGCGCCCTCGTCCGCATTGCGCACGAAATCGCCGAGCGAAATGAAAAAGGCAGCGACGTCGTCCTCGTTGGGATTCAGAGCGGCGGAGTGATGTTGGCGCAACGGCTCGCAAAAATCCTAAACGGCATCTGGCAACAAATTGTTCCTGCTGGCACGCTCGATGTCTCCATGCATCGCGACGACCTCGCGCATAAAGCTGTTCCATACGTCCTGCCCACCGAGATTCCGTTCGACGTGACCGGAAAAACAGTGGTGTTGGTGGACGATGTTTTGTTCAGCGGACGAACGGTTCGCGCTGCCCTCGATTCCCTGAATGATTTTGGCCGTCCACAACAAATTCAATTGGCCGTACTCATTGACCGTGGCCATCGCGAATTGCCAATCAAAGCTGATTTTGTCGGCAAAAATGTTCCGACCTCGTTGTCGGAAAAAATTGTGGTCCAAATGCAAGAGACCGACGGCAAAGACGAAGTGACGCTGGAAAAAATAAACAAATGAGTTGGAACCGGAAACATCTGCTCGACATCGAATCGCTCACTGCCGAGGAAATCACAACAGTGCTCGAAACCGCGCGCGCTTTCAAAGCCGTCGGCGCGCGCGCCATCAAAAAAGTTCCAGCGTTGCGCGGCAAAACGGTCATCAACCTTTTTATCGAACCTTCCACACGCACGCGCATCAGCTTTGAGCTCGCGGCGCAACGGCTTACGGCGGACATCATTAATTTTTCCGCCGAAGCTTCGTCGTTAAAAAAAGGCGAGACGCTCAAAGACACCGCGAAAAATCTGGAGGCGATGAACGCCGACATCATCATCATCCGCCACAGCGCGAGTGGCGCGCCGCATTTTCTCGCAAGATTTCTGAACGCCAGCGTCATCAATGCCGGCGATGGTGCGCACGAACATCCCACGCAAGCCTTGCTCGATACTTTTACGATTCTGGAAAAGAAGGGAAAAATTGCCGGACTGAATGTCACGATTCTCGGCGACATTCTTTACAGCCGCGTTGCCCGCTCCAACATTTGGGCGCTCACCAAACTCGGCGCAAAAGTCACGCTCTGCGGACCATCAACGCTCGTTCCAAAAATTTTTGAGCAAATGGGTTGTCGCGTCACGCACAACGTCGATGAAGCGATTGCGAACGCCGACATCATCAATCTTTTGCGCATCCAACACGAACGCCAGCGCAAGAGCATGTTTCCGAGTCTCGGCGAATACACGAGTTTGTTCGGCCTGAACAAAGCGCGTTTGGAAAAAATAAAGCCCGACGCCCTCATCATGCATCCCGGCCCGATCAATCGCGGGGTGGAAATCGACAGCGAAATTGCCGATTGCAGCCGCTCCGTGATTTTGGAGCAAGTCACCAACGGCCTCGCCGTCCGCATGGCCGTTTTGTTTTTGGTCAACGGCGGAAAAGGCCCGCAGGAAATCGCGGCATAACATCGTGAAAAAACCTAAGTGCCTGATTAAAAATTCTAGCAGAACTCGTAGCAGCCGAGGTGACGAGGCTCAAATATCCCAGCCCTTCGCGAAACGACGGCCAAAAAGTCAGAGCCTCGTCACCTCGGCTGCTACTTTTCAAACAGATTCTAAGGAGGATACAAAAGGCCGAGTCGGTAAATTATTTCGGAAATTTCGAGGCTTGAACTTAAAGTTGGTTCGAGACAAAGGCATGGGACGAAGAATTGAATTCTGAACTCCTAAAAACCTATCTGTTCGTCGCCCTCGGCAGCGCGCTCGGCGGCGTGGGACGATTTTGGATTGGCGGTTTGGTTGCCGAACGGATGACCAAAACGATTTTTCCGTGGAACACGCTGACGGTGAATGTCACCGGTTCGTTCATCATCGGTATTCTCGGCGCGCTCACGGCGGCGGAAGGAAAATTATTGGGGCCGAACCTGCGCTCCTTCTCCTATTATTTTCTGATGATCGGCGTTTGCGGCGGTTACACGACATTTTCGTCGTTCAGTTTGCAGACACTTAATTTGATTCACGACGGCGAATGGTTTTACGTATTTGGAAACGTCATTGCGTCGGTGGGGGTATGTTTGATTGCGGTCTGGCTTGGATTTTTGCTGGGACAAATTTTAAACCGGTGATTCAAACCGCGAACGACGCCAAATATGCGAAAGAAAATAAAAAGAGCGTTCGCCCATTTTGAAAAGATTTTTTAACGATTATCTGGTTTCGCGTAGTTCGTGTATTTCGCGGTTCCGGCTGATCAACAGACACTATGAAAATTCCTGAAAACGGAAAATTGCTCCGCATCTTCATCGGTGAGAGTGACAAGTGGCAGCACCAACCGCTTTACGAAGCCATTGTCCTCAAAGCGCGCGAACTCGGTCTCGCCGGAGCAACGGTGCTGCGCGGTCCGATGGGTTTCGGCGCGAACAGCCATTTGCACACCGCGAAAATCCTGCGGCTTTCGATGGACTTGCCCATCATCATCGAAATCGTGGACAGCGAAGAAAAAATCAACCTGCTCCTGCCGCACCTCGACGAAATGGTGCTCGAAGGTTTGGTGACACTGGAAGATGTGCGCGTTTTGAAATACCGGGCAAAAGCTTCGTAGCGGCGTCTCGGTAGAGCGCCGCAAATCTCATGGGATAGCGGCGCTCTACCGAGACGCCGCTACGATCACTTCGGCTTCATCTGCGGAAATAATATCCGTGGCGAGTGCTTTCCTGGGTCGGTTCCGTTTTGCTTTGCTTTGCCTTCTCGCAGTCTGGGGCGGACACCAATTCGGACAAATTCTCAATCGCTGATTATCTGTTCTGCTTCACTTCAAGCGCGTCATTTAATCGCTTCAATTCTATTGCGATAGACGTTGATTAACTTGTGTTCCGGTAGAAGGCTTTCAATTTGCGGCCAGACGCGCGAAAGGTATGCGTGGAACTCGCGCTTCCTGAGATTGCCGAATCGAAGATGAACAACCCACGGCGGCGGTTGCGAAACCATTATTCGATTCGAAAAGTCTGTATCTTTGCTGACGATCACCCATTCATTCGCCCTGGCTTGTTGCCAAATATCCGAATCAGACGGGCTTGCGCCAAAACTTGAAGAGTGGGCGAGAGGAAGCTTGGGAACAAAGGTCAGGCGGTTCGGAACATTCTCGTCGAAGACGAAACCCTTCAAACAACCTCCCGCAACGTGAAATGATGTCGCATCAACTCTGAGGAGAACCGAATGCACTCGAGAACATCCTCGCGCTGCAACGACGGGAATTCTTCCAAAACATCCTCAATGGAATCGCCCGCGCCGAGAAATTCGAGAACAGTTTGCGCCGTGATCCGCGTGCCTTTGACGACAGGCTGGCCGTTGCAAATGTCAGGATTGATGGCGATGCGCTCGTTCATAACGCCGCACTTTACCGCTTGAACGGTTTCTTGGCAAAGAGGGATTTGCCTTTGAAGAAAGTCAATGAGTCGTTCCGTTTTGCTTTGCCTTCTCGCGGTCTGGGGAGGCCATCAATTCGGACAAATCCTCAATCGCTGAACGAGCCGTGTTTTGGGACTATCCGGGAGCAATCTCCGCGCCGTTGATGCAACATTCGAAAACTTCCACAGTCGTTGGATCGTCGGGTGAAAGTTTGGCGAGCGGGCACGAGTTACAGTACCGATTCGACGAATTCCAAGGAATTACGCAATCTATGATCAATTACTTCGATTATCTCCGCGCGTAAGGGCAGCAATATCTGCCGGATTTCAGGATCAAGCGACAATGAGGAAATGTTATACAGTGCTAAAAGATACCGTTTAGCATACTCAACCCGCGACAAGCCTCGTCCTATCGTTAACCAGTCCCAGTCAAGGCCCCAGTCCCATTTTTGGTCGTCGTCATTGATGAATGTCGCGCTTCGAAAATATTTCTTCCAACATTTGTTTGCGTTTTCCAATTCAGGCTGGAAGTTGGGCCACCGATGGCCGTCATACAGTTCGCCCATTTTAGCGTAACAACGTCCGTGTCCCTTTTGAGCGCCTTCTTTTAAAACTTCCAATGCTTTTTCGCGTAATTCTTCCTCACGCACTTTGTCATGCAAGTAAAGAGCCTCTTCCGCGAAGTAATCCGCTAAGCACGTGAAAGCTGGGGCAAAGTTAAGTGCTTTCGCTTGGTGCAACAGCCGCAGAGCTTCTTTCTTGTCTTCGATTTCGTCGCCAACCCCCCAGTACACATCCAGAGCTTTCTCGAGAATTACAGCCCCGGGATGTTCCGAAGGAATGTCTTCGAGGTCGTCCTCTGGGGCCGAGGAGTTGGATTGCTCTGTTCCAACTTGCTCTCGAAGTTCCTTTTCGACCAAAGTGAGAACTTTGACTGCGCTTTGCAGCGGCATTTCAAAAAACTCACGGTTCGGAGAACGTTTAAAGCCGTTATACTCCAGAACTGCAAAAACATATTCTTCGGCAGCATGGCAATCATTAACTTGGATGCTGAAAGCTGCGTAAAAAGGTGTCGCGACACCGGTTGCTTGTGAAAGTTCTTTCGCTCTCGATTCAGGATCGCGAGTTGTTTTTCCAATTTTTACCAAACCCTCAATCGAGGGATTTACCAGAACGTAAATGTGTCCGGGTTCTGCCATAAAAGTAATGAACTATTTCGGTTTCATCTGCGGAAATAAAATTACATCACGAATGCTTTCCTGGCCGAGCAACATCATGCACAAGCGGTCAATCCCGATGCCGATGCCGCCCGCCGGAGGCATTCCGTGTTCGAGCGCGGTAAGAAAATCTTCATCGAGTTTTTGTTGTTCGCCGCCGGCTTGGTGTTCAAGCGTGTCGCGTTGGGCAATCGGATCGTTTTGCTCGGTGTAACCGGGCGCAATCTCCGCGCCGTTAATGCAACATTCAAAAACTTCCACCGTCGTCGGATCGTCGGGCGAAAGTTTAGCGAGCGGCACGAGTTCCTTGGGCAAATGCGTGACGAAGATGGGGTTGAAATTGTTTATTGTTGGTTCAATCAGTTTTTCAAAGACGGCTCCGGTGACTTCAAAATCTTCGTATTCTTTTCCAATTTCAGCGCCTAAAGAAATGGCTCGTTCACGCCTCTGTTGTGGAGATATATCGAACCAATCTATCCCGGCTTTTTCTCGAACAATATCTTTGTAACGACGGCGCGACCAAGGGCTCGTGAGATTGATTATTTTGGGAGTAGAAAGAACATCCAGTGCCGCTCGATGAGACTCGATTGTTTGAAAATGTTCTTGGATGAACTTTTCCTGAAGTTTGGCTGGCCCGGATTTGGAAACAATGAGGGACTGAATTTCTTCCGTACGCTTTAGGATTTGATCACGCATCTCCCTTGCAGCATCAGGAGCAAAGCCATTGTGAGCTTTAGATAAGCATTCTTCAAATCCATGCAAACAGCGTGTAGATATTTCATGTTCGGTCGTCTCGCACATTTTAAAAATTATATCTCCCAAAGCGTAATCCACCTCTTGGCTTGCTTTTACAATTGCTGCGATCACCTCGGCTTTTCTAGGATGTTCAATGACCAATTTACCTAAAATTTTTTCCGCCAGATAACAAATCAGCGACTCCACCGTTTCCATCATCGTCTCGTAATCGCCGAAGGCTTCATACGCTTCGAGCATCGTGAATTCGGGATTGTGTTTGCGCGACAAACCTTCGTTGCGGAAATTTTTCCCGATTTCAAAAAGTTTATCCACACCGCCGACGAGCAATCGTTTGTGATAAAGCTCCAGCGCGATGCGCATGTAAAATTCGCAGCCAAGCGCGTTGTGAAATGTCTTGAACGGTTGCGCCGCCGCGCCGCCGGGAATGCTCTGCATGATCGGCGTTTCGACTTCCACGTAACCGCGTCCGTGGAAAAAATTACGAATCTCGCGAACGATGGCGCTCCGTTTCAGGAACGTCTCTTTCACGTCGTCGTTCGACATCAAATCGAGATATCGCTGGCGATAACGAATCTCGGTATCGACGACGCCGTGCCATTTTTCCGGCATCGGTCGCAACGCTTTTCCTAAAATGACGAAGCTCACCAGCTTCACGGAAATTTCGCCCGTCTTGGTCGTGAACATGGTTCCGTTCACGCCAATGAAATCGCCGAGGTCGAGGTGCGTAAAAATATTCCACTGCTCATCGAGCGCATTTTTCTGCGCGTAAATCTGGATGCGTCCGCTCTGGTCTTTGAGATCAATGAACATGCTTTTGCCCATCTCGCGGTGCGCGGTGATGCGGCCAGCGAGCGCGACTTCGCGGCCTTCGACATAATTGGCGCGGGCCTCGGCGCATTTTTCCGTCGGGGTAAATTTGTTCTGGAACGGGTCAATGCCTTTGGCGCGGAGATTTTTTAATTTCTCGCGCCGTTGTTCAATCAAAGAATTTGTCTCTTCCATAGCAGGCAGAGATAAAACACTGGCTTAGTCGCGATGTCCAAGTTTTTGATGAGAACCGGTAGGGCGCGGATGGGCGCGGATGGCCAACGCGGCGGAGCGCCGATTTCCAACCGGCGCTCCGTCTCCCTGCATCAAGCCTGCGGATTTTTAAGTGCTTCCAACACGCTGACTTTGATCTTCCCGATCATTTTGCGTGTCCAATTAAGTTGGATCCGCAAATTAAGGCCGCACCTGCGCAAATTTTAAGAAACACTTTCGCTGGATTTTATCCAACTCTCAGCGCACAGTTTCTCCATGAAGTTGATTCTCTCGACCCACAACGTCACGCTCACCAAGGCCATTGAAGAGCACATTGTTACCCGCATAGAAAAGTTGGAACACATGGATCATTACGCCATCAATGCGCGGGTGATTTTGGAACATGATCAACTGAAGGCGACGGAACGCCAATTCACCTGTTCCATGCGCCTGTCTATTCCCGGACCGGATCTTTTTGCCGAAGATTCCGAAAGCGATCTTTATGCGGCCATTGACCTGGTCACAAAAAAAATCGAACAACAACTCCGCAAACGTCACAATAAATTCAAAGCAAAAAATCATTCAGTTGCCTCCCGCAGCAAACGCACTCGCCAGGAAGCGGAACTTTAATCAGTTTGGTAAATGGAGCGCGGCGTTCACGCCGCTTCAATTTTCAAACTGCAAAGACTCGCGTAACCAATGGTGTTTGCGCATCGAAGCGGGCTGAAGCCCGCGCTCCAACCTCGAATATATTTCCTCGCACATGATCATTCGCGCACGAATCATCCTGCCCATTTCCCAGCCAGCGATTGAGGACGGGGCGATTCACATTTCAGGCAATAAAATTATTGCGGTGGGCCGCTGGCGTGATTTGAAATCGGTTGCCGACCAAGTCACTGATCTGGGCGAATCCATCGTCCTTCCAGGCTTGATCAACGCCCATTGCCATCTCGATTATACCGATATGGCGGGAATGATTTCCGCGCCGAAATTGTTTAGTGACTGGATCAAAGCCATGCTCGCGCTCAAGGCGCAATGGTCCTACACCGAATATTCGCAATCCTGGCTTAACGGCGCGCAAATGTTGTTGCGCACTGGAACCACCACCGTCGCCGACATTGAGGCCGTTCCAGAATTATTGCCGGACGTTTGGTCGGCAACGCCGTTGCGCGTTTGTTCGCTTTTAGAATTAACCGGCGTGAAAAACCGCCGCTTGCCGGTTGAAATCGTCGCCGAGGCCGCGCGAAAAATTGAATCGCTTACGAGCGAAAGATGTTTCGCCGGACTGTCGCCACACGCGCTTTATTCCACTTCGCCGGAACTGGTGAAACGCAGCGCGGAAATAGCGCGCGGAAATAATTGGCTTCTCAGCACTCACGTCGCGGAATCAGCGGAAGAATCTGAAATGTTCGAGCATCGTCGCGGCGCGATGTTTAACTGGCTCAAGACGCAACGCGACGTTTCCGATTGCGGCATTTCGCCCGTTGCCCAACTGGAAAAACTTGGCGTCTTGTCGGAAGCATTTCTTGCCGTTCATGCGAACTACATTTCCCAAAGCGATGCCGCATTGCTTGGCCAACGAAAATGTTCAGTCGTCCATTGTCCGCGCAGCCACGAATATTTTCGGCACAAAAAATTTCCGCATCAAATGCTGCGAGACGCTGGCGTGAATATCTGTCTCGGCACCGATAGTCTCGCCAGTGTGAAAAAAACAAAGAAGGAAATCGGGCTGAATATGTTTTCCGAAATGCAAAGTTTCGTGAAAGCAAATCCTGACGTTTCGCACGAAAGCGTTTTACAAATGGCGACGCTCAACGGCGCGCGCGCTTTGGGGATGCAAAAGCAAATCGGCGAACTCACGCCCAATGCGTTCGCGGATTTAATCGCGCTCCCTTTTTCCGGTAAAATCTCCGAAGCGCATGAAGCAGTTCTTCAGCATCGAGGCGAAGTTTCTGCCTCCATGATTGACGGGAAGTGGGTTGTTTCTGTGCAAAGGACTGGAGCAATTTTTCGTAGCGGCGTCTCGGCAGAGCGCCGGTTTTCAATCAATTGACGACAACGGCGCTCTGCCGAGGCGCCGCTACGGTTGACGGTGCTGGCGTATAATTTGAAACGGGTGTTGAACATCCTGAACTAGGCGAAACTGAGTGATAACTGGTTTCATTAGCGGTTGGGGAGCGCACGCCGCTGGCGTGCAGTTTTGGGTGGCCCGCCCAAAACTTTGTTTACTCTGACTTTTCCCACGGGAATTCAGAGGAACGAGAATCCGGCGGGCCGCCGGATTCAGCACGCGAGCCGCGTGCGCTCCCCGGATCGCTTATGAAATGGCTTCGAGCAAAACTGTTTCAAAAAAAAACCGGGGAACCCACCGGACCGAAGCCAGAAAAATCAGCGGAAAATCTTTTTCACCACCGCTGATTCAAAAACCAGTTTCACGCAGATTCGTGCTTGTGTTAGGCATCATGGTTTCGATGGCTCCAACGTTCTTTTCTCATTCTCAGCCAAATAGCCTGACAATTCATCAAGTCGGCGAACATCCTCTGGTTTCGTCAAAAAATAACGCAATCCTCGCATCCCACCTTGAACATCCAAACGCTTCGAGTCCCAATCGTCTCTGTGTTTGAGCATATAATCTAAAGTCTCGCTTGCTAGTTTAGTCCATTGCTCATTTTGCTCTGATGTCGGAAACGCCAAGCCCTTGGTAATATAAAATCGCGCAGAATCCAAATTCAGAAAGACCGGCATGATTGCTACTTTGTGGGCATTGGTCACATCACCCGAATCGAGAGCGCTCAATGTATGCAAGAACGCATCTGTTTCCACTAAGTTTGATTCAATCGCCTGTTGGTAATTCGCGTCGGGCGTCTTGCTACAACTCGATAGCAATATTACTGCGAAGCCAGCAAATAGAAAATGGCGAGATTTCATAACGTTGAATGATGCCTAACAGATTGAGCGATAATATTGTCGTATAACACGGTTGATGGCTTCGACCGTAAAACTGCATTTCCCCCTTGTCCAGCCGCATCACGACGCAATTCCTCGTTGCTTTCGTTTTCCGTCACTGAAAACTTGGTGGCAGGTTGACGACGGAATTTGACATCGAACTCCAGCAGCGGCTCGACGCGCTTCGCGAACAAAATCTTTTTCGCGAACTGCGCCGTGTTGATTCCCCGCAAACGCCGCACATACAGATCGACGGCAAATCGTTCCTGAATTTTTCTTCTAACGATTATCTCGGGCTGGCGAATGATTCATTGTTAAAAGACGCGGCGATTGAAGCAGTAAAAAAATTCGGCGCAGGCTCCGGCGCGTCGCGGCTCATCTGCGGTTCGCTCGCGCCGCATCATCAACTGGAAGAGACGTTGGCAGATTTCAAAAAAACGGAGGCAGCGTTGGTTTTTTCCACCGGCTATGCGGCGGCGACCGGCACAATTTGCGCTCTCATTTCCAAGGCCGACATTATCATTCTCGATAAACTCGTTCACGCTTCCATGATTGACGCCTCCCGGTTGAGTGGCGCGCAATTACGTATTTTCGCCCACAACGATCTGAACGAGTTGGAAGAAATTCTGCAATGGGCGACGGACAAAGTGGTTCAAGGTTTAAAGTTTAAGGTTCAAAGCTGTCCCGCGCCGCGCGTGTTGATCGTAACGGAATCGGTTTTCTCGATGGATGGCGATTTCGCGCCGTTGCAAGAAATCGTTGCGCTCAAGGAAAAATACGGCGCGTGGTTGATGCTCGATGAAGCGCACGCCACTGGAATTTTCGGTGAAAATGGGCGCGGCTCAGCGGAAGTGTGCGGTGTATCGGAGCAAATCGAAATTCAAATGGGAACCTTGGGCAAAGCGCTCGGGGCATCGGGCGGATACATTTGCGGTTCACGCCGCTTGATCGATTTTCTAGTGAACCGTGCGCGGAGCTTTATTTTTTCCACCGCTCCCGTTCCCGCCGCCGCCGCTGCCGCAACTGCCGCAGTTCGTTTTGTTCAATCAGAAGCGGGTGAACTGCGACGAAAGATACTTTGGGAGCGGGTTGATTCTGTAGCGGCGGTCTGTGACCGCCGCAAAAATTCGGGGGGTGAGGAATTACCGGCAGTCACAGACCGCCGCTACAAAGTAAAACGAAGCGCCATCATTCCAATTCACATCGGCGATGAAACGGTGGCCCTCAAAGCGGCGGCGATATTGCGCGAACAAAATATTTTCATTCCCGCAATTCGTTACCCGACGGTCGCTCGTGGTTCGGCGCGATTGCGGTTGACCCTGACAGCGACGCATACCGCAGAAGAGGTCGAGAAACTTTGCGACGTAATCGAAGATTTAAAATTGCTGCCCCATTAAACATAATAATTTCAAACCAAAGGGTTGTAGTGTCGAGCCTATGGCTCGATTGATTTACAAAATATCGAGGCACAGCCTCGACGCTACATCTTGAGCATTGAATGAATAAGCTCGCGCAACTCGATCATCAATATGTCTGGCATCCCTTCACGCAGATGCGCGACTGGCTGGCACGCGAGCCGATTGTCATCACCTCGGGCAAAGGTGCTGTCTTGCGCGACATTCACGGCAAAGAATATCTCGACGCCAACTCTTCCATTTGGACAAATCTACACGGACATGGGCATCCGAAAATCAATTCGGCGATTCAAAAGCAGCTTAAAAAAATTTCTCATTCTTCTGCGCTTGGTTTTGCGAATGAACCGGCCTCGTTGCTCGCTGAGAAATTAGTCAAAGCCGCGAATTCAAAAACGGTGGGGCGAACGTCCTCGCGAGCCGTTTCAAAAGTGTTTTTCTCTGACGACGGCTCCACCGCGATGGAAGTTGCTTTGAAGCTCGCTTACGAATTCGCTCGGCGTAGCGGTCGCAGTAAAAACCCAAAATTTCTTTCGCTCGACGGCGCGTATCACGGCGACACCGTTGGGGCGGTCAGCCTTGGCCACATTGATTTATTTCACAAAGCGTATTCCGGTTTGCTATTCAAAACGGACAAAGTCGCCGCGCCGTATTGCTATCGCTGTCCGCACAACCGAGCCAAGCCGGAGCGAGGCGACGCGCGCGATTATCGCAAATGCAATTTCGAATGCCTGAAATCAGTCGAACAAAAATTTACCGCACAGCGAAAAACAAAAAATCCCTACGCAGCGATGGTTGTCGAGCCGCTGATGCAAGGCGCGGCGGGAATGATTGCGCAGCCGGAGGGTTGGTTGAAGCGTGTGGCGGAAATTGTCCGCAACGATGGCGCGCAATTGATTGCCGATGAAGTGATGACCGGATTTGGAAGGACCGGCTTTCCTGTAGCGGCGGTTTGTGACCGCCGCATTTCTACTGAAAATATTTTTTTAAAAAATTTCAGCGGCGGTCACAGACCGCCGCAAGTGAGCTTATTCGCCAGCCACAAAGAAAATATCCAACCCGATTTCATGGCCCTCGCGAAAGGAATGACCGGCGGTTATTTGCCGATGGCCGCAACGCTCACCACGCAAAAGGTTTTCGATGCATTTCTGGGCGAATACGACGAGTTTAAAACTTTTTTCCATGGCCACAGCTTCACCGGAAATCAACTTGGCAGCGCGGCGGCGTTGGCCAGTTTGGAAATTTTACAATCTCCGGAATCGATTTCTGCGAGACTGGAGTTGCAAGCGAATTTACGTGGAGAACTGCAAAAGCTCTGGAGTCTGGAACACGTGGGTGACATTCGCCAGGTCGGTCTGGTTGCTGGAATTGAGCTGGTCAAAAACTGGCGAACCCGCGAGCCGTTTGCTCTGCGCGAACGGGCGGGCATTCGCGTTTGCGAGGCGATGGCACGCCGGGGAGTGCTCACGAGACCGATAGGAAACGTGATCGCGATTCTGCCTCCTTACTGCACGACGAGGAAGCAGGTCGTGAAGATGATTGCCGCCCTCGCTGAATCGGTGGAAGAAATTCTCGGAAATTAATTTTTAATCCTGCGCCCAGAAATCAAGAACCATCACGTCGTCGAGCACAGGCCCGAGGATTTTGCCGAAGGCTTTGTGCTCCGGATGCGGCAAATAGGCATCGCGATCTTTATCAGTTTTAAACGTGACGATGAAGCAGTGAGTGAATCCCTTGTCGCGCTTTTCCGGGCTGATGTTGGTGCCCCATTCGAGCGCGGCGATTTGCGGAATTTTCTTTTTCAAATCACGAAAGGCGGTTTCCACTTTTCGAATTTGTTCCGCGTCAGAGCCAGCTTTGAATTTCAGGATAACAACGTGCTGAAGTTTTCCGGATTGAGCAGTGGTCTCGGCCGCGATTCCGCACAACGACAGGGCGGCGACAAAGGCGATGGTTAAGATGAGTTTCATAGAATTATTCTTTCGGTGCAGTGGTCATGGGGAAATCATCCGTGCGAAATGGGGAAGCAGGCAAGCCATCTTTGTTCCACAAGTTCACCACCGGGAAATCCGCCCAGCCAAAGCGCACCGCAATCGGCTCCGGCACATTGGGGCTGCTCACCACGATTTTATCTCCATCCATTTCGGCTACCGCCCAGACGAATTTCTTGTCAGGACCGCAGATGGAGAAACCTTTCAGGACACCACCTCGCGCTTCCAGGCCGCGGCCAACGTGGTCGAAAGAGAGAATGGCTTTGTCACCCTTGACCTTCAATTTTTTGTAAACGGGACCGGAGTAAACCATCTTTTCGCCGTAAGCTATCCCTCGTGCCGCCAAAGCAAGGCGGGCACCCACTGGTGCTTTTTTCTTTGGGTGAATATCTTTTTCTTCACCGACATCGGTGATCACCGCCATGCCGTTTTTCGGCAATACGGTGGTGGTATAAAGCTGTGCCTCGCGCAGTTCGGCCCAGGCGCTTTCGGCAGGCTGCTCTTTAACGGGATAAAATGGGGCCAATTGCACCGTCAAAAATGTGAAGTCGCCCTGGTTCCAATCGCGACGCCAATTGCGAATCATATCCGGAAAGAGCGAACGATATTGGTGCGCGCGCCCGGCGTTCGATTCACCCTGGTACCAAATCGCGCCTTTGATCGCGTAAGGAATCAGCGGAGCAATCATTCCATTGTAAAGTTCCGCCGGTTTCCACGGAGCGTAGGGCGCTGACTTCGGTTTTCCAGAAGTGTCTTCGGCCTTTTCCTTTTCGTATTTCGCGAGTGCTTCGTCGTAATTTTTTCTGGCTCCCTGGTAGGCGTCGAGAATTTCTTTTTTGTAACGCGGATTGGATTCCAAAACCTCTTGTTTCATCCAAACTTCCGCAGGAGAGCCACCCCAGTCGCTTTGAATCAAACCAACCGGAACGCCCAATGATTTTTGCAAATCGCGTCCGAAATAATAACCCACTGCGGAAAAGCCGGGTGTCGAACTCGGATCGGCCTGCTGCCATTTTCCTTTAAAATTATTGGTCGGTTCATTGGCTTTCAACTTGGAAACGGTGATCAAGCGCAACATCGGATTACTCGAAGCCGCGATATCAGCCTCGGGTTCAAAAGAACTTTTCAAAGGCCATTCCATGTTCGATTGCCCGCTGCAAATCCAAACTTCGCCAACCAGGACGTCGGTGAGTTCGATGGAATTTTTTCCGGTGACCGTGAAATCGTCCGGCCCGCCGGCTTTTAACGAAGAAAGTTTGACGCTCCATTTACCGTCTTTCGCTTTGGTGGAAATTTTTTGGTTTCGAAATTTCACGGTGACGGTTTCGCCTTCGTCGGCCCAACCCCAGACGGGAACAGAAATGTTTCGCTGTAAAACCATGTTGCTGGAAAAAAGCGCAGGTAATCGAACATCGGCGGACGCAGCAAAACTGGCCGCGAAAAATAAACCGCTGATAAAAATGGAAAATAGTTTGTTCATGCCGGATACTCCAACGGAACTCGGAACCCGGGTCAAGCGGTTTGATAAAAAACCCGTTTTAGATTGAACGTTTCTGGCTGCACTAAATTCCTTTATTTGCCCGCCAGAGGAGAACGCCGCCAATGACCTGGAAAAGTAGATTCGGCAACCAGACGATCAGGTACGGAGCCATTTCAGGACGCGTATCCCAAGCCTGCGCCAGAATAATAAAACTGTAGTAAAGAAGAACGAGCAACAGGGCGATCGCTATGCCGGCGCTGGTTTCGCGACGATGCGCCCGAATACCGAGCGGAATTCCAATCAACGTGAATCCGATGCAGGCAAATGAAAACGCGATCTGACGATGAATCTGCACGCGAACCGGGAGCGTGATGTCGTTGCGAATTTTTGCAATTTGACGAAGCTCGGCGCGCATTGTTTCCGAGGTTGTATTCGTGCTTGCTTGAGTGTGGCGGAAGGATTTTTCCAATGTTCTCAATCGCGCCCACAATTCCGTGGAGGTCATTTCGCTGAGAATCGGTTTCGGTGCGTTGTCGGCGTTTAATGTTGGAATTGGCAGAGTAGTTTCTTCGTGCACCCCCAACGAAAAAACACTTTCGCTCTTAACTTCAAAAGGGGTGGCGTCAAACAAAGTTAAAATGAGTTGGCCCTCTTTGACCTCAAATTTTCCGGCGCGCGCATTGGCCCAGTACATTGACTCATCCAGAATCTGGTAAACTTTCACGTCTTGCAGATCGTTGTTCTTAACTTTGCGCGCGTAGATCGACCAGCCTCCCGGAAAATCGTTGTATTGATTTTCGCGCAGCAGAACCGACGGATTTGCCACGGCAGCGTTGTAGAGAAGATTTTTGTAAGCCACGCGACATTGCGGCGAGAGTTGCATGTTCACCCATGCGCAAACAAAACTCAGCACCACACTCAACAGCAAAATCGGGGTCACGAGCGAGATCAGGCTCAAACCGCTGGCGCGGGCAGCGGTCAATTCCTGGTCCGCGCTGAATCGTCCGAAGACGAGCAGTGTCGCCGCCAACATTCCCATGGGCAGAGCAAAAAGCAGAACATAGGGAATGAGCAGAGCGATGGCTTTGACGACCAGAAGCAAACTGGCCTGGCGATTGACGAGCATCGTCAAAACTTCTTTGAGCACGTTGCCGAGCAGCAAAACAAACGTGAAAACCGCGACGGTGATCAGCAGCGTCGCGAGCACCTGCCGGGTGAGATATAAGTGCAGAGTTTTCATCGGATTACCTGACCCGCAGAGTGAACCAAATCGCGGCGGAGCCGAATAAAATATTTGGCAACCATGCGGCGAGCCAGCCGGGTAAATAACCGCCGATGCCGAGCGCCAAACCGAGCCGCAGCAAAATAAAATAGGTGAAACAAATAAAAATGCTGCTGGCCACTCCGACAAAAACATTGCGCCGACCAGACAACGCACCGAATGGTAATGCGATCAAAACAACGATCAAGCAGGTCCACGGCGCAGCGATGCGTCCGTGGAGTTGAGTATAAATCAGCGAGCGCGAATTGGCGTTGAGCCTCGTATGGAGCTGTAAATAATTTAAAATATCAACAATCGAAAGTTGTGGTTTTTTCAGCGCCTGTTTGCTGTTGAGGTTATTTATTTTGATTTCGCTTTTGATCAGCCCCGGGCTTTCGGGCCAGTCTGAGAATTCGAGCAGGTTCGTGGAAAGGCGTGTCCCAACCATGTCCAGCGTTGAGGAATAAGTGACCTGCTCGACGTTGGAAAATTGCCAGGTTCCCCCGGCAAATTTTCCGCTCTGCGCCGTGATGAAGCTACGTTGCCCGCCGGGCAGGAACCAATCGATAAAGACGCCCTGGAGTTGAAAAGTTTTTTGATGATAGGCTTTGATTCGCCACGCGCGATTGTCCCGCGAATTGAGAAAGCGCAAATCATTTCGCCAATCAGCGCTCAGCGGGTTGCTCTGGCGTGCATCGTGGCGATGCAGAATTTCTTCCGCTTTTTCCGTGCTGCCGGGAACCCAGAATTCGTTGATGCCGAAATATACCAAACTGAAAAACAGTCCGACGGCGAAGTAAGGAACCGAAATTCGCCAAAGACTGATTCCAGCGGCGCGCATGGCGGTGAGCTCATTGTAACGGGCGTGCGTCGTCAGCGCATAAAGCAATGCGAGCAGCAGCGCGACCGGCATCACCACGAGCAGAAGTTCCGGTGTGGTGACGAGGTAATATTCCGCAATCTCGCGGAAAACGAGGTGCTTCTTTTGGAAGGTGCTGATCTCGTTGATCAAGTCTGAGGAGACCCAGAAAATCAAAAATCCGCACAGGCAATAACCCAGCGGAAGAAGCAGTTCGCGCAACAAGTAGCGATCCAGAAGGCGCATGGCGCGAGAGGTTAGCTGGCGAGATTAACCAAAGCAAGCGGGCGACGGGCGATCACTCTGGATGATCCTTCAACCAGGTCTTCATGGCGCTTTCCCATTCGTTCCAATTATCTCCGTGATCTTCTTCGATATAAAGTTCCAGCAAATCCTTGGCATCGGCGTGGAGCGGATGTTTTCCATTCCGAGCCACGGCAAGTACGAGCGGCAACTTCACCGAATTCTCGCGGTTGTATAGATCATTCAGGAAAACCGAGGAAACCGCTTCCGGCACTTCGGCGTTGGTCAAATACTTCGCTGCCTTGGAAAAATATTCGTCATCCAATAAATTGACGATGTGCCCGGCGATCTCAACCTGCGCCTCTTCTCCGACCTTCGGCATCATCTCCAAGAGCTGCAGTCCCTTTTTATTCGTGTCGTCATCGGCGTCGCCCAGGATTTTATCGAGCTTCTCTTCCCACATCGCCGGATCATCCAAACCGTTGGTGGAAACAATTTCCGGCGCGGGAGTCCCTTCGACCTTTGGCGCAGGTTTCACGACGATGACGTTCGTTGCCGGTTCCGGAGCCGTCGGCTGAACCACGCGTTCCGTGGTGGCATCAATACCCGTCGAAGGACCACGGCTCGCCAGCCAACCAATCAAACCACCGACGGCAATGGCGACGACCAGAATTCCTAAAACCCGTGTTAAAGTTGAACTGCGCATTAACGGTTTACTAAACGATTTCCAGCCATTGGTCAATTCACCCGCCAATCTGTTCAAAATGGAGTTCCGCAGAATTCGTTAATATTTCTGTCCGTCCGTTCGCAAAAAAATTGGAAACCGGAATTCTCCTCTGTAACATGAGATAATGCTGAATGCGAAAACGGTGTGGTTAATTTTACTTTCAATCGGATTTATTTTTAATCCCGGAAAAGTTTCCGGAGTGGAAATGGAAGTGAAGGATGCCAAACCCGGCAACGACCTCAAATTAGGATCTCCACCGCGCGAACCACATCCGCAACTCTTTCCCGCCTCCGACGAGGCCGCAATGGCCATCAAACGAATTCGCGTGCCGGAAAATTTTCGCACCGAAGTGTTCGCCGCCGAACCGATGCTCGCGAACCCCGTGGCCTTTTGCATCGATGCACAGGGCCGCGTTTTTGTTTCCGAAACCCATCGCTTCAACACGAGCGTGCTCGATATCCGCCGCTACATGCCGATGCTCGACGACGATCTGGCGTGTCGGACGGTGGAAGACCGGTTGCGCATGACGGAACGTCGTTTCGGCGAACAAAGCAAAGAGCTGGCGCGTGAATCGGAAGTCATCCGGCTGCTCGAAGATCGCAATCACGATGGCAAAGCAGATTTCTCCGCAGTTTACGCCGACGGTTTCAGCAGCATGCTCGACGGAATTGCGTCCGGAGTTTTGGCCCATCGCGGCAAAGTCTGGTTCGCCAACATTCCCGAAATTTCCGAGCTGGAAGGCATCGATAAAAAAGGTCACGCCAAATCAAAGAAGACGTTCAGCTACGGTTACGGCGTGCGCTTCAGTTATACCGGACACGATTTGCACGGATTGATTTTGGGGCCGGACGGAAAACTTTATTTTAGCTTCGGTGACCGCGGCGCCTCGGTGAAAACGAAAGAGGGAAAAACGTTGGCCTACCCGGATGAAGGAGCAGTGTTCCGGTGCAATCAAGATGGGACTGAACTGGAAATGGTTCATCATGGTTTGCGTAATCCGCAGGAACTCGCCTTCGATGAGTTTGGAAATTTATTTACCGGCGACAATGATTTTGATCACGGCGATCACGAGCGCTGGGTCTATGTCGTCGAGGGGGGCGACAGCGGTTGGCGGGTCGGCTATCAACATCCGCCGCTCGGTTACGATCATGTCCCGTGGATGGCCGACCAGCTTTGGACGCCCCACTTCGAAGGTCAGGCGGCCTACATCATTCCGCCGATTTCCAATCTGGGCGATGGCCCATCCGGTCTCACTTATTATCCGGGGACCGGCCTGCCCGCGAAATACAACGGACATTTTTTCCTCTGCCAATTCAAAGGAAGCACCGCCAACAGCGGGATTCAAACCTTTGCCATGAAACCAAAGGGCGCGAGTTTCGAATTGGTCAACTCCGAACCGTTCATCTGGAACATCGAGGCCACGGATGTCGATTTTGGGCCGGACAGCCAAATCTATTTTTCGGATTGGGGCGAAGGTTGGGAGCGCACCCGCAAAGGCCGGATCTATCGCGTCTTTGAAACCAACACCATTCATGCGCCGATTGTGGGTGAAACGAAAAAGCTTTTGGCCAAAGGATTTGAGCGCACTTCGTCAAAGGAACTTCTGAGGCTTCTGTCTCACCCGAATATGCGCGTTCGTTTGGAAGCGCAATACGCCCTGGCGGATCGCGGAAACAAAAGCATCACCGCGCTCGCGAAAGTTGCGGCGGAAATTCAGGCGAATCCTCTCGCGCGTCGCCACGCCATCTGGGCCTTGGGCCAGATCGGGAGGAAAGATCCCGCTGCTTTGTCGCCACTCGTTCCTTTGCTCCACGATTCTGATGCAGAAATCCGCGCGCAGTCCGCAAAAATATCAGGTGACGATCGCCTCGGGAATTCGTTTGAAGGTCTCATCGCGTTGCTCCGCGATCCCAGTTTGCGCGTTCGTTATTTTGCCGCGCAAGGTCTGGGAAAACTCGGGCGCGGCGAAGCGGTCAAGCCGCTTCTCGCCCTGCTGCGCGAAAACAACAATCAGGATTTATATTTGCGCCACGCCGGAATCGTCGCGCTCAGTGGTTGCGCGGACATTTCGCAACTCACGGCCGCCGCCAAAGATAAATCCGTGGCGGTGCGAATGGCCGTTCTACTGGCGATGCGCCGCTTGGAAAGTCCGGAAGTTGCTGAGTTTTTGAACGATGTCGATGACTTGCTCGTGGTCGAAGCCGCTCGAGCGATCAACGATGTTCCGATCAAAGCAGCCATTCCGAAACTGGCTGCGCTGGCCGGAAGCAATAGAACTTTTTCACAGTTCACAAACCAGTTTGAAGCGCTGCAACTCAGCGTCATCAACGCCAACTTTCGCCTTGGCCATTCTGAAAACGCTCAGGCGTTGGCGTCTTATGCAGGTCGAGAAAATTCTTCTGATGTGGCCTCGGCGGAAGCCTTGACCGATTTGTCCAACTGGGCTGAACCGGGGCGGCGCGATCGCATTGTCGGCGTTTTTCGTCCGTACGAGAGTGGCCGACAAAAGCAAGATGCCGCAATTGCTTTGCAGCCGGTGGTGAACAAAATCATTGCTGGAGCCAAGCCGGAGAAGGTGAAGCTCGCCGCTATCGTTGCGATCAACCAACTTCAACTCTCAGGCTGTGGCGAGGCTCTTTACCAAATTTTTAGCGGCAACAAAAATTCTGAGCTGGTTCGCGTTGCAGCGTTGAAGACACTGGGCGAGTTGAAAGATTCATCGCTTGATGGCGCCGTTAAATTAGCTCAGGCCGATTCCAGCGAACTAATTCGCAAAGAAGGAAATCGTCTCGCCACAGAATTGCGACCGGACACTGCCCTCGTGCAAATTCGTTCCATTCTCGAAAAGGGATCCGTCCCTGAGAAACAAGGTTCACTTAATTCGCTCAGCGCCATTTCCGGACCGGCAGCGGATCGTGTTTTGGCGGATCTTCTCGACCAACGTTTGGCCGGGCAACTGCCGCGCGAGGTCGAGCTGGAATTATTGGAAGCCGTTGCGAAACGCCCCTCACCGGTTCTGAAAAGCAAACTGGAACAATCCGAACCGAAGAGCGGCGGCGCGTTGAAAGACTTTCAGCAAGCCTTGTTTGGTGGTAACGCGGAAGCGGGCCGGAAAATATTTTTTGAAAAGGCGGAAGCATCTTGCGTCCGTTGTCACAAGATCAAAGACGAAGGCGGCGATGTTGGCCCTGTTCTTTCTGGAGTCGGCACGCGACAAACGCGGGAATATTTACTGGAATCGCTCGTGCAACCGAACGCGAAAATTGCGCCCGGATTTGAAACGGTTCTGGTCGTGATGAAAAACGGCGCGAGCTATGCGGGTGTTTTTAAAAGTGAAAATGAAACCGAGTTAGTCATCAATTCACCGGAGGACGGCATTACGAAAATCGCCAAGGAAAATATCAAAACGCGGAGTCGCGGAAATTCCGGTATGCCCGACGGCTTGGGGGGAATCCTTTCCAAACGGGATATGCGCGATCTGGTGGAATTTCTCGCGTCACAGAAATAGCGCGGCTAAAAAAATTTCGTTTTAAACAAAAAGGCTGGCGGCGTTTTCTTCTTTGGCGAGATTACGGCCGCCCGTGTAGAAATTTTCCAGCTTGCTGCCCGTCCATTTTCGCAACTGGAAAAGCTGGCCGAAGGTGAATTGAGGTGCGCCGCCGCCCTGGCCGCCGACCAGTTCCGCGCCTCGGCGAACATTGTCCATCATCCAAGCCGGAATCAAAACGTGATACGGATTGCGTTGCACTTCACCAGCGTGAAAGGAAGTCGCAGCCATTAGATCGGCGACCTCTTCCACGCTGTATTCCACCATCAGATTGGGTGAATCATTTTGTCCCCAGAATTCCGTCTCGACGCAAAAGCAATGGAAGTTCGCGGGCAGACTTTGCAACGCATCCATGACGAGATGATGAACGCCGATGTGCGTCCCGTTCCAATCGTGGGCGTGTGGAAAGAAAATAACCTTTGGCTGCTGTTCGAGAAGAAGCCGGGCAATCACTTTGACCATCTGAGACCAAAGCGCTTTATCCTGGTCACGCGTTTTGCTCGTGACTTTTTCCAAACCGTTGGGCGCGGTTTGCACCAGGCCAAAGCCGAGGAAATCGCACGCGCCCTTCAACTCAACCAGACGCGCGGCTTGCCGTTCGTGCTTGCTCCCCTGCGTCACGGCCACATTCACGATGTTCCATTTTGCTTCACGCAAGAGCCGCAACGCCAGCCCGCCCTGGATGGTTTCGTCGTCGGGATGCGGCGCAAAAAACAAAGCCTTCGGCGCGTCGGGTGCCAGGGCAGGTTTCGGGCAGGGAGGAAATCCACCGAGCGAAAGCGATTTCGCGTCGTGCGTTGATTTGGCCAGAGCGGAAACAAAATTAAGATATGGGTTCATCATTTATCCGCCACCGATGAAACACCGAATCAACAAAATGGGAAAGAGCGATTGCTGGTTTCACGCCGTTCACCGTTTTCTCAGCGAAAACGCGAGCACCAGGAAAGAGATGGCAATGATCCACGAACCCAAGACGCGCACCCCGATTTTTTGCCATTCCCTTTTCGCGAACGTTTCGGTGTGAATCGCCACGACTACCACAAACAAATTCATGGCCAGCCACGTTCCCAAAAGTGATTTGAAGACAGCCCGCGCCGATTCGCTTTCGAACCCCGAATCGCAACCAATCGCGAGAGCCGCCGCAGCGAAGACGGCATTGGCTGCCGGAGCCGGCAATTGTTTTTGCCACGCGATAAAAGTTCCAATGCCCAGAGCGATGCAGGTTAAGATAGGCGGATAAACCGACTCAATCCGTCCAATCACGGTGAAAACGAGCGCGAACGCGGAGAACGAGGCCAAGATGATCATCGGCGTTTTTAACTTCAGCGGTTGATGTTGTCCGAGCCAGAGGCCCAAACCCAACAAAATGAGGACATGCGCTGGATTGGTGAGCGGATGGAGCAACCCGCCGATGTATTCGTCACTCCATTTGATATTGCCATGCGCATGAACTGTCGTCGGCCCCGCCAATAGTAGCAGGAGCGGCATTACCCGGATGAGCCGCCGTTTGTTTTTGTTCATCTACAAAAATTTACACAGAAAACAGAAGCCAATGACCGCAATCGCTCCGCCTCCGGCGCGAACCAAAATCTTTCCCCACGGATAGCGAACCAAAAGACCAAAGGCGATTCCGCTCAAATGCAGCAAACCCGTCGCGATAACGAATCCGACCGCGTAAGTGATCGGGTTCGCGGCATTGGGCAGTTCCGTGCCGTGCGCGTGTCCGTGAAAAATTGCGAAAAACCCGACCATCACCGCTGCAACCCAGATCGGAGGGCGCGCGGCAAAGGCCACCATTCCGCCCAGCAAAATTCCTGATAGCGCGATGCATGTCTCCACGCCAGGGAGAGGAACGCCCATCACACCAAGACCGCCACCAAACGCCATCACCACTGGAAAGATGACCGGCAACAACCACATGGCGCGGCCACCCAGGAACGCGCCCCAAAGTCCCACCGCCACCATCGCCACGATATGATCAAGACCCGTCAGAGGATGCCGAAAGCCGCTGATAAAACCGCCGATGCCGCCCGTCTCGGTGTGCGCGCTGGCCGTTGTCGGCCAAAGGAAAAACGCAGAGACAAACACGAGCAAAATCAACGGACGCAGACTTTTTTTGAAACTGGAAGCAATGAGCATTGGAACTGAGAATAGTTTTTTCTTATTTTACTTCAATGCCTTAGTTGCGATGTGTCTTGAGGCAGGCAGCGCAGGAGCTGATGACGTGTTTTAAAGCCCCCGTAATAAAGCGCGTTCATGTGGAATGATTAATATTGGTGGCCGCGACAATTGCAAGGTGTAGCACACAGCCACAGTTGCGCACCGTCGATTGCTGGTTTCACGCCGGGCACGAAAGCAGACATTCGCCAGGGAAAGGATGAGCCAGTTTCCGCACAAGTTGTTTTCACGTCAGGATGCACTAACTTTATCCATGAAAGCTCTTTGGCTAAAAAATCTTTTTAGAAAACGGGACAAGCGCAAATCAAGGCATCTCGGAGATGATTTGCCAACCACAAGCCACCGTAATCCACTGGCAAAATTGCCGCCGTTGAAGGATGAGTCATACCGAAAGACTGAGAGTGGTTAAAAACGAGTTAAAATGAGTGCGAGATCGGTTTCCCGGTCTTGTCAGTGACGGTGAGTTTTATTTATTCTCACTCAAGGATGAGCAACCCTGACGCAATTCCAAATTGTCACACATCCAGCGTGGTCGGGCGCGTTCGAGAAGCCTTCACGCTCATTGAACTGCTGGTGGTTATTGCCATCATCGCGATTCTGGCCGGGCTTTTGTTACCCGCGCTGGCTCGCGCAAAAGAAAAGGCCAAATAAACTTCCTGCCTCAACAATCTCAGACAGATCGGGCTGGCTTACATTCTATATCGAAGCGATCACCGCGACATCAATGTCCCTTACCGTTCCTGCCCGGACACGCCCAACGATCCTTTCGGTCTTTCCGCAGGCGTCCCTTCCGGCAACGGCCCGAACAGCCCGCCGCCCACCGGCCCAAATGAAATCTGGTGGGCGCCTTACGACCCGACGCAAATCCCCGACGGCGTGCCCGGTTCCGGTTGGAAGCCGGGATTGCTTTCGTCGTATCTTGGTTTCACGAATATTTTCAAGTGTCCCAACGAAACCATCTGGCAGTGCGGTTATGGGCTAACCCACCCGCTTGGGCAGGCTCGCTGCGGCAACGGCTTGTCCATGTCGCTTATCGCTTTCGTTCGGCACATGAAAACTGATGCGCTGCGATACGTCAGAGAATTCCGTTTTCAACACTTCCTTTGCGACTTCAATCATCAGATCGCCTCCCGCGCCGCTCGTCACCCGCCCGAGTGCCAGAACATTCTCGATGTGATAGAAATCGGAGTAGTGCGCAATCGCGTAGCCGAGATAAGTCCCAAGGGTTTGATAAATTTTAGTGGCGCGCTTGTCCCCTTCCACCATCCGCTTTTGCACTTCCTTTAATTTGTCCGGCAAACCGAGATCCGGATCGATTTCAATATTCGCAACGGGAATCAATCGTCCGACCGCCTGCTGAGAAAAATATTGCACGCCGCAGCCGTAATCGCCGCTCCATTCATCCCGGGGTGCATCGGGATTGTAATCCACTGGCATGAACGCGAGTTCGTTGAGCCACGTCGTGATGTTGCCTTCGGGTGTGACATAACCGCCGGCCTGGCTGGTGCCCATTGCAATGCCGAACACGGAATTTTTCTTCAATGACATTGAGCCGGCCAGCGCGGTGACTTCGCCGTCGTTGACGATTTCAAACGGGACGTTGTTCCAAAGTTTTTTGACTTCGAGAAAAAGATCTTTCACGCGCGAATCGAAAAGATCTTTGGGCACACCGCGAAACAGCGAGGCCACCTTCACCCGATTATTGACATAAACCCCCGCCGCACTCCCGCCAATCGCATCGACGCGCGGCAAGTGCGCCGCCGCTTTTTTCAGCGAGTCCATGATGCCGTCAAAATGATATTGTGGATCAGGTTGCAGATAAGGATCCCAAACGACTTCTTCGCTAAAGACAACTTTTCCATCGATCACCGCCGCCGCTTTGCGATCGCTGCCACCGAGATCAAACCCGATGCGACAACCGTCCAGATGGCGACCGAGTGGAGCGGTGGCGGCGCGCGGGGCAGGAATGTTTTTTGTGATCACGATTTCAAAAGGGCACTCGTAAATGCGATGGCCCATGATGTCCGCGTCGAATTTCGCCGCAGGAATTTCCTGAAAAAATCTCTGCAACCGTTCGCCGAGCGGCTTCGGTCCATCGAAATAAACACGGAAGCCGCCCCAGCCCCACAGCATGAATTTTACGATCCGTTCGATGTAGATAAAATTCGCGGCGGCTTGGGCGTGATTTTCCGGGAAAATTTCCGTCGCAAAATGAAACACCGAACCGTCAGCCTGTTCGAGAGCGATCATCAGCGGCAAGGGATTGCCGGAAGCGCGCACTTGCTGGCGAAAGTGCCGACTGGCCAGAACCGCAGGACGGAAATCTGGATCGAGCGCTGGAACAATTTTTGGTTGCGGCAGAAACAGCCCGTTATTTTTGTTCATCGGCAAGAAATTTATCAGTGAAAATTTGTTTCAAGATTTTTCCGGCGCCGTGCGGATACGTTTCACCCAAAAGAAAGGCCGCAGTCGGAGCGATGTCAATGTTCTCGACCAAATCTATTTTGCGACCCCGTTCGATTCCCCGTCCAGCCACGATGAAGAGCGCGTTCATTTTCGGATTGTCCGAGACATATCCATGACTGCCGGTGGTGCGGGCATTTTTGGAAATTGTCTCTCCGCCGGTGCCGTTTGCAAAACTGTAACCGTCCTGTGCCATCAGCACCAAATCCGGCGCCTGCGGATTTACCGCAGGTTGGGGCAGGCCGAATTTCGAGTAATCTTCCGGCCGCAAAATTTTGGAAACTCCTTCCTGTTTTTCGAAGAGCGAAATGACTTTCAGCCGGTCCTCTTCCGCTGTTTTTGATGAATCCAAATAAACGAAAGCGATGCCGCCCTCGGGAATGGTTTGCACACATGCCCGGGCAATCGAGCCGTCATCGCGCGCTTCAAGCAATCCGGCCTTGCGCAAAACGGCGTTGGCGTGAATCGATTTCTCCACTTTGGCAAACCCGTGATCCGCCACGACGAAAATGGTGGTGCTTTCCCGCAACCCCGCCGCATCCACTGCATCCAAAATCTTTTGCAAATTTTTGTCCGCCATCCCCAATGCTTCGTACGCTTCCGGGCTTTGTGGGCCGAACCGATGTTGCACGCCGTCCACGACCAGGAGGTGGAAAAAAAGAAGGTTCGGCTTCAGCCGCTGGATTGAATTGCAGGCGGCAGCCGTCCAGATGGCATCGCGTTCTTTGCCTGCTTTCGTCGCGAACCAAAGGTCGCTGCCCACTTTCATATCGCCGCTGCGGACGAGTTCTTCGATCAGACGAGGCGTCGTATATTGAATCATCTGCGGAACGTCGGGAAAATTGTCATCCAAAGTTTTTGCGTTCCGTGTGCAAGGCCAATTGATTGCCGCCGTGCGATAACCGCGCCCGTGGAAAAAATCGTAAATGGTCGGCGCTTTAATCAGCTCATCCTTGTCGAGATGACCGTTAATGAACGCCGGTTTGCCGTCGCCCGGCCGGACCAGCGCACCGTTGAACAATACCGAATGTTTTTCCGGACGAACCCCCGAGACAATCGTCGTGTGATTTGGCCAGGTCACTGCGGGAGTTGAAACTTTCATCCCCTTTCCCGTAACGCCGCCCGCCGCTAATTTGCGCAACACCGGCACGGGCGTTTTCATATCTTCAAATTCGTAAGCGGGAAAACCATCGATCGTGATGACGATGACGTGATGATTCGTGGAGGCTCGCGCAATGGTCACGACCAGCGTCGCGGCGAGAATTAAAAAAGTTTTCAGACGATTCATTTTAGACGCTCAAAAAGAGTCGTGATGGTATCAACAATTTTGACCGAAGCGTCCACTTCTAAATAGCTGGCGCGCGAACGCCAGGTTTCATAACCGCCCAGCTTGTGTTGAGCCGGCGTCGGCAGGTAACCGTTGTAGCCATTCGCCAATTCGATGGTGAATGCCTGTTGAAACGGACTTCGCTTTTTTAATTCAAGCCCGATTTCGGCGAACACTTCGCACGGGACCGCCGCGATGACTAGATTGCCAATCCGATGCGCCTGAAGTGTGAGCGGAACTTGTTCAGGAAAATTCGCGAGCAAAACTGTTTCCCGCGTGTAAACCTCAGGCAACGAATTTCCCATTTTGGTTTTGCCCAAAGCAGCTCGCGCTTTTTCCACCTCATCTTTTTTCGGCAAGCGAACGCCTAACTTTATTTCCTGCTGCGCTGATTTGAGCGGAACCCAGTCGTGCCATTCAATTTTTTGATACACCGAATTTGCAACGTCGGCCAAGTCGTTGGCCACACGATGAATCCGGGCGAAGGGAGGTTCCGCCACCGGCATTTCGCGGAAATTAATGTTATTACAATCGCCACTCGTTCCATTGGACATGATGGCGACAAACGGCGGGTCCTGCCGATCCGCCGCGAGCAGTTGCTGGACGCGATCGCAAAAAGCGCCAAAGTAATCCGCCGAATAAGTGGCCGCGCCCACGCCACCGCAATAGTGCATGGAATAATTGGCCAGCAGCGCGATCGGTTTTCCGTCGAGCGATTTGAGGGCAACAACTGGCACGTCTGGATCAATCGGTCCGGCGGGTTCCAAAAGATCGGCACTCGCGGCGCGTGGATTCATTTTCACCAGATCATTCGTTCCACCCCACGGATCTTTGTTGATCACGCCGGGTTTCATTTTCCAGCGACGATTCGAAACGTGGCGCGGTTCCGTTCCGACCCCCCAGCCGATTTTCGCAGGTGTCAGGTGATTGATCGCCTGAAGAACGGCGTCGGCCAATCGCAACGTGAGAAAATGTTGATACTCCTTGTCGGCATCGCTCTGGTAAATGCTCACCACGGCAGGAGCGGAATGAGTGTGCGTGGCCGACATTAAAATGTTCTCAACCGGCAGTCCGGATCTGGTGTGAATGATTTTTTTTGCGTCCTCAAAAATCTCGCGGTAGATCAGGCAACTGTCCGCGACGCAAATGGCCAGCCGGTTTTCGCCGTCGTCCAGCACGATGGCCCGCGCGTGCAGTGGATCGTGAAGATTCGTCCCCTTTTGATCGGTCATGTTCCCGTTGATCGAGATTCCCATCCACGGGCTGATGTTGGCCGTCGCTGCTCCGGCGCGAAATGGCTTTGCACCAAACGCCGCTAAAATGGAAGCGAGACAGCAAAGCAAAGTTAAAATCAGTCGCGAAGGCATGGGTAGAATTCAGCCAGTTTTCCGGCGATCACGCAAGAGGCAGAGAAGGGTCAGCGGAATTGTTGGTCGGGAAATTCTTCAGTTGTTTCACGCACCTCGGGCGAATGGCGGTGAGCGGAAAGGAAATTAAAACTCGATGTTCAACGTTTCCATATCTGGCTATTCCGTGTTCGGATACGAACCGAGCACTTTGACAAAACTACATTCCTTCCCGAGGTGAGCAATCGCGTTGGCCACTTTGCGGTCGTTCATGTGGCCGTCGCAATCGACGAAGAAAAAGTATTCCCACGCTTTGCGTTTGCTGGGGCGCGACTCGATTTTCGTCATGTTCAATTTGTAACGACGAAACGCGCTCAGCGCGGAATGCAGCGCGCCAACTTCGTGCGCGATGCTGATCATCAGGCTGGTGCGATCTTTGCCGGTTGGCGGACTGCATTGCCGTCCGAGAACCAGAAACCGAGTGGCGTTCTCGGAATTGTCCTGAACATCGTGGTCAAGAATGGGAACGTTATATTTCTCCGCCGCCAAAACGCCGGCAATCGCCGCAGAGTTTTTTTCCCTGGCCGCAAACTCGGCCGAGCGCGCATTCGAGGAAGTTTCGATGATTTCCGCCTCGGGAAAATTCTTCTGCAACCAAACGCGGCACTGCGCCAGCGTTTGCTGATGCACGTAAAACTTTTTGATTTGATCGCGGCGAAACCGGCTTAAGAGACATTGCCGAATCCGCAAAATAATTTGGGCGACGATTTTCAAATCGCTCTCCACAAACATATCAAGGGTGTGCGTGACGACGCCTTCCGTGGAATTCTCCACTGGAACCACGCCGTAATCCGCGCGGCCTTTGCTGACTTCGGAAAAAACGTCGGCAATAGTTTTCTGAGCAGCGTAACGAAGGCTCGCCCCGAATTTCTGAATGGCTGCTTGATGAGTGAACGTCGCTTCCGGCCCGAGATAGGCGATGGTCATCGACTTTTCGAGCGACAGAGCGCTCGACATGATTTCGCGATAAATGGCGCGCAACGATTCATCGGTAATCGGTCCTGCGTTGATTTTGCCGAGCCGATTGAAGACCGCTTGTTCGCGATGCGGCGCATAAATTTCCTCGCCCGCCTTGAGTTTGATTTCGCCAATTTCCAGAACGTGTTTGGTGCGTTCGTTGAGCAGCTTGACGATTTGCGCGTCAAGCTTGTCGATGGCTTTGCGATGCTCAGGGATGTTCATGCGTTGCATTTTCCTGTGGTTTCTCTCCAGCCGGAGCTTGAATCGTGGCGTCTAATTCCTGTTGTGCCAATTGTTCGGGGGGCGCGGTGGCAAGTCCGGGATCGATGGTCAAAAGTGTTTCTGGTTTCTGAATCACGATGCGTCGGAGTTCGTCGGCCGCCGGCAAGTTTTCCAAGGCGCGCAGGCCAAAATATTCCAGGAACAGCGGTGTGGTGCTGTAAAGCGAGGGGCGACCGATGACTTCCGCGCGACCCGATTGCACCACCAAGCTGCGTTCCAGCAAGGTCTGCATCACGCCATCGACGGCGACGCCGCGAACTTGCTCGATTTCAGCGCGCGTGATCGGTTGGCGATAGGCGATGATGGCGAGGGTTTCGAGCGCCGGTTGTGAGAGGCGCGAGGGGCGATTGCGTTGCCCGACCAGTGTCATCAGCCACGGCGCGAACTCCGGTTGAGTCACGAATTGCCACGAGCTGGCCACACACACCAGCCGAAAACTGCGTTTGGCTTCTTCGTGCTCTTTTTGCAATTGTTCGAGTGCAGCGACCAAATCTTCTTCTTTGATTTTCTTAAACGGCTTTGCTTCCTCGGCAGCGTTTTCAGCCACGGCGGTGGCGGCGAGCAAATCACGAAGTTCTTTCGGGCTGATCGGTTTTTGCGTCGAGAACAGGATGGCTTCCAAAATAAATTTTATTTCCATGAAAAGGGATTTTGCATTTGAAACTCAGGCACTCAAAAAAAGTGAGTCGAAAAGGATTCCTGGGTTGGTGAGTTTCCAATTCATCAGTTCAAATTGGGATGAATAGATTCAGGATGTGTTACCGGTTCCAACGTTTGATCAACGATGGGTTGCGGCGCGGCTTTGGTGATCTCGATTTCGCTGAACTGCTCGGACTGCACGCAGGCAAGCTGTTTGAGCCGGATTAATTCCAAGAGCGCGAGGAACGTGCAAATGACTTCAGATCGGCTGGTCGCGTCGGCGAACAAGGCTGAAAACTTGAATGGCTTTTCAGAAATCAATTTCAGCAACTCCTCGATCTTTTCGCTGACGCTCCATTTATCTTCAAAAATATCGCGCGGATCGTCGCGTTGATTCACGCGTTTGAGAATCGCGTTGACCGCGTTGAGCAAATCGAAAATGGAAACATCGGGGCGCAGCGCGGGACGGTCGTTTGCAAAATCGAGTTTGCCGGGAATGCGCGGGTAAATATTTTCCTGTTCGAGTTCGCGAACTTGTAGTTGCGCAGCGGCGTCTTTGAATTTTTTGTAGGCAACGAGCTGCCGGATCAATTCAAAGCGCGGGTCTTCGCCTTCATCCTCGTCTTCAACCTGGACTTGCAGATCGACGGGCAAGAGTTCGCGGCTCTTGATGAACATGAGCGTCGAAGCCATGACGAGAAATTCACCGGCGATTTCCAGGTCCAGCAGGCGCATGACGTCGATGTATTCGATGAATTGTGTCGCCAGCTTCGTGAGATTGACTTCGTAAATATCGACTTCCTCCTTCCTGATCAGGTGGAGGAGCAAATCGAGCGGCCCTTCGAAGACTTCAAATTTAACTTTGTATTCGGACATGCGCGGCGGCGTTCTTGAGGGCAAATCCTAAAAGCAGCGCAACCCCTTGGCAACGCTTTACTGGCTTTCGGCAGGGCTGACTTGAACCGCGCCAGGAAGTGGGCTACTAAGGAACTGTCATGTTGCTCAAGTTTCCACGTTCGTTGCCGCTGCTGGCGATTTCTTTGTCTTTAATTTCTTTCACCAGCTTTGCCGACGAAGTCCGCGGGAAACCTATTGTCGCCAGGAAAAAAATCGCTTCAAGCGAACCCACTACGAATTCCATCGTTGCTCCCACCCCGGCCAAGGCTGCAAAAGCCGGAGAGTATGTCGAGGTCGGGTTTGATCGTCTGGCGAATTTTGCTTTTGAAATGCCCGAAGGTCTTCAACCCACCAATTCCGTCAATAAAATAACCAAGTCCGGCGACCAGATTCCGGCTGACGTGAAATTTTTCGACCAGAAAAAAGTGGCGCTCAAAGGTTTTATGCTCCCGCTGAAAGTGAACGACGGCGTCGTGACGGAAATGTTGATCATGAAAGATCAATCCATGTGCTGCTACGGCGCGGTTCCGAGGATCAATGACTGGGTCAGCGTCAAAATGAAAAACGGCGGAGTGAAATCCGTCATGGATCAACCGGTCACCCTCTACGGCAAACTGCACGTGGGGGAAATGTTGGAAAACGGTTATCTCGTCGGCATCTACGAACTCGATGGCGACAAGATGGACGAACCGAAATAGCCTTATTTCGCGACCGGCGTTGCCATCGGGACTTGCCCTGGGCGGCTCAAATAATAAATCAGATCGCGCACTTCCTGTTCGCTCAACGCATCCAGCAACCCTTCCGGCATCATCGACAATTCATTCTGTTTCAACGAGCGCACTTCGTTTTTGGGAACGGTGATCGCCTCGTTCGCCGTCAAAACGAGATAGGAATTATCTCCCTGCACTTTGAGGATGCCCGTGATCACGCGATCATCTTTGGTTTCCAACGTGGACGCGCGATAGTCATTCGGAATCACCGCGTTCGGGTCCACCATGTTTTGCAAAATGTAATCCAGATCGCCGCGATTTGAGCCGGTCAGATCGGGGCCGACTTTTCCGCCAACCTCAAACAGGGTGTGACATTGCTGGCAGGTCTTCGCAAAAACGGCCCGGCCTCGCGATGCGTCGCCCGGCTGCGAACCGCCGACCCGATAGACTTTCCGGTATTTGTCGATCTGCTGTTTCTTGTCCTGGCTCGATTCACGAACCACGCCCCAGACTTTTTCCAACTGCTGATTCACTTCGTCGCTTTTCAAATTGCGAAGCTGGCGGATCAAGTCCGCGCTCAAATCCTTGCGCTGAATTTCGCCCGCCCCGACGGAGACGAGCAACGGTTTGGCAAAAGTCACCCGCGAAGCCAGCGTGTTCAGCGCATCCCGTTTCTCCGACGGATCAAGCGAATTGTAAGCCGAAATAATTTTACCCGGAGTCATGGCATCTTCATACGCCGCAAGCCCGCGCAAGGCCTGGCCGCGCAGCGGGGGATCGTTCAGAAGGGACTGCAAGGCGGGCGCAAGCTCCTTGTCTTTGATGTTCAACAGCGATTCAAGAGCGGATCGGCGTGCGCCCGCTTCTGCGGAAGGGCTGACCACCGTTGCGCGCAGCGCTTGCAGCGCCTGCAAGCTGCCGAAGGTCAATGAGAGCGATTGAACCTGGGCGCGAATTTCCGCGTTCGGACTCGCGGAAAATTTGCTTTCGATTTCGTCCCATCCGTGCGGCATCGGCGCGCTCCGCTGGCCTTTGAGGGCTGTGCTGAGACCGTTGAGGATTTCCACCGTGTTTCGTAGCGGCGTCTCGGCAGAGCGCGGCTGATTTTTTCCTGTCGGAATGGCGGCGCTCTGCCGAGACGCGGCTACGAGGGCATTGACGATTTCCGCCATCGCTTCCGGAGTTCCAAGCGCGGCGACGCGGCGGACGGTGAAGTTTAGAATGTTCGGCAGCTTTGTGGATTCGGCCATTTGCAAAGCACGTTTGGCATCGAGCGCGGCCAAAGGTTCCGCTGCATACCAATACATGAGCGGAAGATTTTGGTCGCTCGCATCTTCGGAATGCGCGTAAAGCGCCTCTAAAATTTTCCAACGATTTTCGACCGGCAACCGTTGCAATGCGGAAGCGAGGTAAAGCCGGACGACAGGCGATTTGTCTTCGCGAGCAAGCCGGACGAATTCTTTCAAAATTTCAGGTGAAACTTTTTTGTCTTCACAGAAAAGTTGAATCGCCCAGACACGAATAAATTCTTCGTGATTTTTCAAGAGCTTGCTTCCGACATTTTCGTTGAACCCGTTTATCGCACGCAAAGTCAGGAGCAAACGTTCGACGCCGACATTCCATGAAACTTGTTTTCCGTTGAAATTGGGAGTTATCACATCCAACGACCTATTGTCGGGATTCAGAATTTCGATGATACGATTTTTAGCTGTGTCGTCGATTTTGTTTTTCCAGGCGCGCTCCTGCAAAATCCGCAGAGCATGTCGCGCCTGCCAATTGTTCGGATGTAATTGCGAAAAGACCAACTCCTCATCCGTTTTCTTTTGCAAATCTACTTTCTCAAACTTTGTTTCGCCGTAACTGACTTTGTAAATGCGCCCGTTTGACCGGTCGTGTCCGTTTGGATCTGTGTGGTGACATTGATTCTTGTCATACCAATCGATGAAATAAACCGCGCCGTCCGGGCCGGTTTGAAAATTGATTACCTGCGACCATTTGTCGTTGAAGTTGATCGGGTCTTTTCCGTGTTTGCCGACGAAACCGGAACCTTTGCGCTCGGGAATATCCATGTTGATGCGCTGGCCGTGAATGTTTCCAATGAAAATTTTCCCGCGATATTCTTCCGGCCAATTGTCGCCTTGATAAACCATCAACCCGGCGTGCGCGTGTCCGCCGCCTGCGGAATCGGAGCGGCCATTGCCCGCGTGCGGACCTTTGTCGCCTGCGTAATGTACGTGGTCGGCAATGGTTTTAAGATCGTCATAAACGTAAGGAAAAATAGTTTTCCGGCTGCTTCGATCGCGGCTTTTTTCGTTCCGCGCCGTTTCGTCGGCGTTGATGGTGTAATGTTCGCCGCCTTGCCGCTGATAACGTCCGCCTTGAATCATGTGAAACAAATGCGGAATAACACAGGCCTCTTCAAACAACTGTCCGTGTTCGTCGAAATCGAATCCCCAAGGATTGCTCGTGCCTTCCGCAAAAATTTCGAAAACTTTTTTCGTCGGATGATAACGCCAGATGGCGGCATCCACCCATTGACGTTCGTTTTCGGGCGTGCCCGGTTTGCCAACAAGTGACGGACAGAAAACGCCGTGACAACCGTAGAGCCAGCCGTCGGGTCCCCATTTAAAACTGTTTAAAGTTTCATGCGTGTCACTCGCAAAATCCCAGCCGTTGAGGAGAATTTCCGGTTTGCCCGCAGGCTTTGGCTCGTCGCCGTCGGCAATCGGAATGAACATCAGATATGGAGCCGCGCCGACATAGACGCCGCCGAAACCGAGTTCGATTCCGCTGACGAGATTCAATCCTTCGATGAAAACGGTGCGTTTGTTGAATTTGCCGTCGCCATCGGTGTCTTCGAAAACGAGGATGCGATCTTTGCCTTCTCCCTCTTTAGCGCGAATCGGATAAGTGTAAGCTTCGGCCACCCACAATCGGCCACGATGATCGATGGCGAAGGCGATGGGTTGTTTCACATCCGGCTCGCCCGCAAAAAGCGTCGCTTTAAAACCGGGAGGCAACGTCATTTTCGAAACGGCATCTTCGGGGGAAAGTCCTTCGTAAAGCACCGCGTCGGCATCGGGCATGGCTGCCAGTTTTTTTGCATCCAACTCGTTCGCGAAGGTGGGCCGCTCGGCGTAAAATTTAAAATCGTCAAAATTGATGTGTCCCCATCCCCCTTTCTGCTCGTCCACGATGCGAATGAAAATTTCCTGGCCGATTTGCTTCCTTAAATCGACGACGACCGGCCGCATATTCTCACTTTGCTGGCCGGTGATTTTGAAAAATGCTTTTCCACTTTTCCCATCCACGAGTTCGACGCGCGTTGCTTCCGAATTGCCGCCGCCCACGAGAAAGCTTGCCCAAGACTGCGTTACTTTGAATGGCACCGAGGTCAGAGTGCCTTGCAAATCGTCGCCCCCATTTTCGTAAGTGCCGATCCAGAATTCGCCCGCATGTTGGCTTTTGGAATCGCTGCGGCGCTTGGCCACCAAGTCGCCGTGAATCGGTTGTTGCTGGAACGCGTCACCCGTGGCGATCCAATCTTTCAGTGTGCCGTCTTCAAAATCGAGATTGAGTTGGCGCCCTTTTCCATCGAGCGGCGCGATGGGCTGCGGATTCGCCAAAAGAATTGGCCCGAAACAAATGAGAATCAATAACGGGAGCCAAGAGAGTATTTTCATGAGTTGTGATTTAAATAAAGTCGCTGCGTGTGGAGCGAACTTATCGAGAAGTCTGGCGTTGCAGAAGAAAATTTACTTTAGCGTTGGCTTTTTGATTGTTAGCGTAGCGGAAGCAACTACACTCCGAAACGTGTTGCAGCACAGGGAACTGGGCGCTGAATTTTTCATTCGATCTGCTGCAACATGAGTTTTAGAGCTGTTCACGGGCTAAACCATCGTGGATGGCAGACTTATGCTGAACCATTTCGCCCAACAGACGGTGGATGACTTGAACATTACGGAAGCGCTCCGTAATTGCGTCACGTGCGCGACCATCGTGGTCGATGCGAAACAAAAAATCACTGTTCTCACTCCGGACGCAGCCCGTCTCACTGGAGTTTCCCCGGACAAAGCCGTCGGCCTTTCGATCGAAATATTTCCAGCCGCACTGAAAGAAGTTTTTGTCCGAACTTTTTCAACGGAGCAAAGCGTCTCTGCGCAAATCAGTTTTCCCGGTGACAACGACGGGCGATCCATCATCCTGGTCAACACGACTCCGACCCGGGACGGCCATGGAAAAATTGCCGGCGCAGTCGCGGTGTTGAATGATTTCAGCGGCGTCGAAAAACTGGAGGCAAAATTAGCGCAGATCGATCGCCTCGCCAGCATCGGGACATTGTCGGTGAGCATGGCGCACGAAATTAAAAATGCGCTGGTCGCAGTAAAAACATTTGTGGAAATGCTCGTCATCCGTAATCCGCAGGACGAACTTTCGACCATCGTGAACCGCGAAATGTCCCGCATTGATTCCATTGTCAGCCAGATGTTGACCTTCTCCGGGCCGGCCAAACCGAATCTGGTGCCGATTCGTTTGCATGACGTTTTGAATCATTCCCTTCGCCTTGTTCAGCATCAGATCTCGCAAAAAAATGTGCGGCTCGAACTCATTTTTGCCGCAGCAATCGACGTGGTGAAGGGCGATGATTACCAATTGAAACAGGCGTTCCTGAATTTGTTGTTTAACGCGCTGGAAGCAACTCCAGTCAATGGCACGTTGACCGTTTTTACGGAATCGGTGGATTCGACAACGGAAGGGTTGCAGAAAAATCGCATGTCGGAAATTCGAGTTGTCATTCGCGACAGCGGCGTCGGTATTGCGTCGGAAAATTTAGCCCGCGTTTTCGAACCGTTCTTTACGACCAAGCCAAAGGGAACTGGTCTGGGTCTGTCGATCACCCGGCGCATTGTTCAGGAGCACAACGCAACCATCGGGGTCGAAAGTAAACCCAACGAAGGCGCTACATTCAGCATCGTGTTCCCTGTTTTCCGCAAAGGGTTTCCTCCTCAATAGTCCGATGCTCCAATCGCCGTGAGCAGGCTTATTTCTGAGCCGTCAAAAATAAAATGCAGCGCCAGACTGTTCTGATCGTCAGCGATATTCATTACGCCTCTCGGGTGGAACAACTGCGTCACGATCACGAAGCGGAAGTGATTTTCAACCCATTCCTGCGTCTCTTGATCAAGTTATTCCGTCACTACATCTGGTTGCGCGCGCCGATGGAGCAAAACCATTTGCTCGACCAATTCATCCAACGCGTCGGCCGGCCGGATTGGGTGGTGGCCAACGGCGATTACTCCTGCGACTCCGCTTTTCTCGGCGTCAGCGACGATGCGGCTTTCGCCAGCGCGCAACAATGTCTTGGAAAATTACGGAATGCGTTCGAGCCAAACTTCCGCGCGGTATTCGGCGACCACGAATTGGGTAAGAAAAATTTCTTCGGCGATCGAGGTGGACTGCGGCTGGCCAGTTTTCATCGCGCCGAAAAAGAACTCGGCATCGATCCTTTTTGGAAACTGGAGCTGGGCAATTACGTTTTGTTCGGCGTCGTTTCCTCGTTGATTGCGCTGCCGGTTTTTGAGTCCGACATCCTGCCGGAAGAATTCGCTGAATGGACGCGGCTCCGCGAAATCCACCTCGGCAAAATCCGCGGTGCATTCGCCGGCTTGCGACCCGAACAGAGGGTCATTTTATTTTGCCACGATCCATCGGCGTTGCCGTTTTTGTGGGAAGATCGCGTCGTCCGCGAAAAAATTTCGCAACTTGAGCAAACCATCATCGGCCACCTGCATTCCCCCGCGATCCTTTGGAAAAGTCGGTTGCTGGCGGGAATTCCACCGATCCGCTTTCTTGGAACGACGATCAAGCGCACGACCACTGCACTCAACCGCGCGCGGCATTGGCAGAAATTTCACGTTCGTTTGTGTCCGTCTCTGGCGGGAATGGAGCTGCTAAAAGATGGCGGCTTTCTTCGCGTGGACCTGGACCTGACCGCGCAAACTCCCGCTCGTTTCGAGCGGCATCGAATTCAACGATGACCGAGTCTTCGCAGCGCAAGGGTAGCCGCCGATTTACCGCTGAACCCGTGCGCTGCCACCCTCGACGAGACTCTCCACTTCCTTGAGCGAAGCCATCGACGTGTCGCCAGGCGTGGTCATCGCCAGCGC
This sequence comes from Verrucomicrobiota bacterium, assembly GCA_043775015.1. Taxonomy (GTDB): domain Bacteria; phylum Verrucomicrobiota; class Verrucomicrobiia; order Limisphaerales; family CANJXF01; genus CANJXF01. Next base: position 1,172 of record JAYVSV010000023.1, on the reverse strand, counting down.
GCCGTGCGCCGCACCGTAGTCCACTGCTTTTTGCGCATCGTTGAAAGTCAGCAAACCGTAAATCAGCCCGCTCGCGAAACTATCCCCGCCGCCGACGCGATCGAGAATTTCCAAATCTTTGCGGTGCGGCGCTTCGTAGAAATTTCCGTTCGCCCAAATGATAGCGCCCCAGTCGTTGCGTGTCGCCGATTTCACACCGCGCAAAGTCGTCGCCGTCACTTTGAAATTTGGAAATTCTTTTACCGCCTGCTCAATCATCCGTTTGAACGCAGCGACATCAATTTTCGAAATGTGTTCGTCCACCCCTTCAACGGCGAACCCGAGGCAGGCCGTAAAATCTTCTTCGTTGCCGATCATCACATCAACATGCCGTGCGATCTCGCGATTGATCTCCTGCGCTTTTTTATGTCCGCCGATGCTTTTCCAGAGGGACGGACGATAGTTCAAATCGTAGGAAACAATCGTTCCATGTTTATTCGCTGCCTTAACCGCTTCGATCACCAACGGCGGGGTCGTGTCACTCAGCGCGGCGAAAATGCCGCCGGTATGCAGCCAGCGAACGCCGAGTTTTCCGAAAATATAATCCCAGTCGAAATCACCTGGCTTGAGCTGGCTCGCCGCCGTGTGGCCACGGTCTGAAATGCCCACCGCTCCGCGAATGCCAAAGCCGCGCTCGGTAAAATTTAATCCATTGCGCACGGCTCGACCGACGCCATCGTAAGGCGTCCACTTGATGAATTCCGTGTCCACTCCGCCCTGCAAAATAAAATCTTCGATGAGACGGCCCACATCATTTTCCGCAAGCGCCGTGCAAAGGGCGGTTTTCAAACCAAAACAACGCCGCAATCCGCGGGCGACATTGTATTCGCCGCCACCTTCCCACGCGGTGAAATGGCGAGCGGTGCGGACGCGACCTTCGCCCGGATCAAGCCGCAGCATGACTTCGCCGAGCGCGAGAAGATCATATTTACAGGAACCGGCAGGTTTGATTTTTAGAACAGCCATACAAAGTGGAGTGGTTAATGGAAAATGCGCACGCTGTCACGAATGGAATTCTCCAGACCCATCCCGAGGGGTGTGATTAAAAGTGGGTGAGATTAATTCCAGAAAGAGAGCCATTGGTGGTTGGCTCTGAGAACACGGAGATGGGCGAGTTGATCGGCGTGATTGTG
>JAYVSV010000022.1:0-10286 GCA_043775015.1 Verrucomicrobiota bacterium | reverse complement strand
TACCAAAACGAACGAATCTCGCGTTTGGCCTGATAGCGTGCACCGGCCCCACCATCGAAACCGTCGAAACTGGGCGGGCTTAGAAAAAGTGTTTTCATTTTATTTTACAGAAGCTGCTTTAAGAAAATCTGGAGCGTCCGTCCGAATTGTTAAACGTCCTTTTTGGCCATCTTGGAGAGCAAATCGTCGCGCTGAGTCGTGTCGCCATTACCGCAGCTTCCAGAAATTTCATGCGAATGGTTTTCCTCTTTTCGGGAGAAAACGGATTGCGCCCCATTCATCGCCGCACGCGGGGAATTGATCGCCGCTTTCGCTTCTGCCAAATGACCTTTTCCGATGGATGCGCCATTGAAGGCAAAAACTTCACGCCCCTTAAGATATGGTTTTGGCTTGGCGCTGAAATTATAGCGGAAATTTTTCCAGTTGTCGCCGCGTTGATAATTGGTTCCAAGCGCGCCGCTGGGATCGTAGCCGCAGTGGACCATGCAGTTTTCGCAACGTGAATCGCGCGCCACGCCATTCACCACTCCGTATTTTTCCCAATCCACCTTCTCCAGCATTTCGGAGTATTTAGGATAGTGTCCGTCGGTCATCAAATAACATGGCGCTTTCCACCCTTTGACATTGCGCGTCGGAATCGCCCAGGCGGTGCAAGTCAGCTCGCGTTTTCCGGCGAGAAATTCCTGGTAAACCGGCGTGCCGAAAATCGTGAAGCGTTCGCCCCATTCCTGAATCTTCGCAAATTTTTGGCGCGTCATTTTGCGCGTCAAAAAGAAATCTTCAGGCTGTTTGTTCAGGCGCGAAACCATGTCCTTTTTCGCAGCGTCGTATTCGTAGCCGGGAGAAATCGTGTGGCCATCAACTTCCATGGCCGAAAAATACTCGAACATTTCCTCGATTTCTTTCACGTCGGTTTCCTTGTAAACCGTCGTATTGGTCGCAACTTGATAGCCGAGGATTTTCGCCATCTTGATCGCTTCAACGCATTCTTTGAAAACGCCTTCACGTTCCACGATCAAGTCATGCGTGTATTCGAGACCGTCGATATGGACGTTCCAATACATCCATTTCGTCGGCCCAATCACGGGGCGGCCATCGCTTTTTCCTTTGCGGATCGTTTCAGCATCTTTTTCTGAAATCAACTTCTCCAAAATTAACTTTGAAATTGTCGGTTCCAATTTCGGCGAGTAAATCCCCGCCATGTAATCCCGCATTTTTTTCCGCATGAACATTCCGTTCGTGCAGACGTAAACGATACGGCCCTGCTCCAAAATGCCTGCGATCAACTCCTCGATTTTCGGATAAATCAACGGTTCTCCACCGCAAATCGAAACCATCGGCGCATCGCATTCGACGGCCGAACCGAGGCAATCTTCCAGCGACATCATGTCTTTGAGGCTGGTGGAATATTCGCGAATGCGTCCGCATCCGGTGCAGGTCAGGTTGCAGGTGTGAAGCGGTTCAAGCTGTAGAACCAGCGCAAACTTCGGAGTTTTGCGCAACTTATGTTTGATAATGTGGCGGGCAATTTTCGCCGTCAGCCCCAATGGAAATCGCATAATTTAGTTGGATTGAGCCAGGTGCTTGACCGGCTCAGACTGAAAACTATTCGAGAGAACTTTTTCGGGAGCCGGTGCAGCCGGTGCAGCCGGTTTATTCTGAACCAAACCAGGCAAAAAGAAGCTCAGAGGAGAGACTCCTCCGGACGCATTGACGCCAGAGCATCCTGCGCCCAACAAAACGATGGCGGGGAGAATTGCAAGCTGGCAACAAATCCGTTTTAATCTCACGACGGCAAGTATAATTTCCATCAACATGATAGCAATATTTAATTGGCTAACTGCAGGAAGCGCTCCTCGCTCTTTTCCAAACAGATTATTGCGGATGAAATGGATTCTTTTTTGTGGCGGCGCCCTTGCCTTTCCCATGTTCTCGACCGCTGCAGAGACCAGTGCTTCGGAACAGCATTCCAACCTCGTTTTTGCAGGCCGCGCCGAAAAAACATTTCAAGCCACACGAACCCGTTTTAATTCCGAGCCAACGAATTCAGAAACCGCGTGGCAATTTGGTCGCGCCTGTTTTGATGTGGCGGAATTCGCCGAAGACGATGCACACCGCGAGGATTTTGCGACGCAAGGAATCGCCGCGTGCCGCCAATTGATCGTTCGCCAGCCAAAAATGGCGGCAGGCCATTATTACCTTTCGATGAACCTCGGCCAACTGGCGCGCACCAAAACCCTGGGCGCTTTGAAAATCGTCGTCGAAATGGAAACCGGATTCCAACGCGCGCGCGAACTTGATGAGAATTTTGACAACGCAGGGCCGGATCGGAATCTTGGATTGCTCTATCTCGAAGCTCCCGGTTGGCCGACGAGTATGGGCAACCGCAGCAAAGCCCGGCACCATCTCCAGCGCGCGGTCTGGCTCAGTCCAAGTTTTCCCGAAAACCGACTGAATCTGATCGAGGCTTACCTCAAGCTCGGAGACAAACCTGCGGCGCAACAAGAGTTCAAGCATTTGAAAGAACTGTGGCCCGGAGTGAAAAAACAATTCACGGGCGAGCAATGGGAATCAACCTTGGTCGATTGGGAAAAGCGCTGGCAGAAGATACAGGCGAAACTGAACGCATCTTCCAAAGTTTTAGAATCGCCCGGCGGCAAAAAATGATGAATTTTCCCGACCGCTCGTCCGAGCCGTATCTTCCTTTCAACGAATGGCACCTATGTTAAAAAAATCCCTGCCGCCAACGATCATGATCGGTTTCTTGTGCGCCCTACTTTTCACAGGTTGCTCGACCCTCTGGCCGTCCAAACCGCTGCCAGCCAAAACGGAAGTTCAAGTGCAAACAGGTCCGGTCATTGTGGACACTGGGAAAGTGGTGCGAGTCAGTCTGGTCGCACGTTTTGTGGTGATGACTTTTCCAATCGGTATAGTTCCCGCGATTGATCGTCGGCTGAACGTGTATCGAAAAGGCGTCAAAGTTGGCGAAGTCAAAGTGACCGGCCCGCAACGAGACACCGACACGGTTGGAGATATTCTTTCCGGCAACGTCGAAGTGAACGACGAAGTCCGCGTTGAGTGAATGTGAAAGCCAGTTGACTCGTCGCGCGAATTTGTAGCGTTGTGCCTGCGGTTTAAGAAAAAATTTCAGGCGCTGCCTCGAAGCTACCCAACATTCGCTAACTAGCCTTCGCTGCTTTCGCCGCAGACTTTTTCCGATACGGCGAGGAAAGATTAAAATAAATTCCACACAGCGGCTTCGGATTTTCCGTCTGGCTGAGAATGATCGTCACCTGATTGTCCAACGCGATTCCGTGTCGCAAGTTCGCGCCGCGACTCTGATACGCTTTGACCGCTTTTTCCACAAGCCGTTCCAGCGCGTCCTGACAGTCCTCCGGCGTCTTGTCCAGACACACGACGTATTTCTCGAAGTTTTTCAGCGCTTCAGAAATTTCCGCTCTAAATGATTCGACGGTCAGGTCCATGTCTCGAAATTAAACTGCTTGGGCCAGAAGTAAATTCAATACCCAGCCACACCTGTTTCTGCGGATATCCGGTTGGCTTGCCGCGCTCCAAACAGTGCGGTCCCAACGCGCACCAGCGTGGCACCTTCTTCGATCGCGACTTCGAAATCGCCGCTCATGCCCATGCTCAACTGTGGCAACGGCGCACCGAGAATGTGTTCGCACTCCGATTTGAGTTTGCGCATGCGCCGAAAAAATGGACGCACCTTTTCCACTTCCGCTGTACACGGCGCGATCGTCATCAAGCCATGAATTTCAATTCGTTCCAGCGCGTTAATTTGTTTCAGCTCGGCCAGCAAACGCTCTGGAGGAAAACCGAATTTACTCGCTTCACCGGCCACATTCACTTCCAGCAAAATCGGCATGGTCTTGGCGGAGGCGCGCGACCATTTGTCAATTTCCTGCGCGAGCGAGAAACTGTCCACGCTCTGGATCATTTGAAAAAAATGCACGGCGTCGCGACACTTGTTGGATTGCAGATGGCCGATCATTTGCCAGTGGAGGCGACTCGGGCAGAGCGAGATCTTCACCTTGGCTTCCTGCACTTTACTTTCGCCAAACAAGGTCAACCCCGCATCGGCGGCAGCGCGAATCGCCTCGGGCGGTTGACCTTTGCTGACGGCCAGCAGCGTCACCGAAGCGGGATCTCGATTCACGCGCGCACTAGCGGCGTCAATCCGACTTTGAATGGCGCGAATATTTTCGGCGATGTCCATAAATCGGAAATTTGTTTTCCTCAACGATTTAATTTAAGCCACCACTTCGACAATCGCTTCGGTACCGCTGTGTCCGATGATTTTTACCTGCTGTCCTTTGGCGACCATATCTCCTTGCGAAATAACATCGAGAATCTCGTCGCCGAATTGCGCCTTGCCGCCGGGCCGCAACGCAGAAATCGCCACGCCAATCTGCCCTTCGCGCAGAATCCGTTTTTGGGTCTGTTGCAGATCGGATTGAACCCCGCTGGCCGACTGCGAAACCAGCGCGCCGTAGAGCGGCGTTTTTGGAAGAAACCGCATGATCAAAATGGCGATGATAGCCGACGCGACTAGGGAAATTCCGACTTCCTGCAAAGGAACTTTCAATTGTGGCATGGTCGGAATTTTTGGCGCGCCCGGATAGATATCGACCATCGCCATGACCAGCGAGACGAGAATCAGCGCGGCTCCGATCAGACCGGGAATCATGGTTCCTGGAAAAAAGAAAATCTCCGTCGCCACCAACGCCAGACCGATGATGAACACTGCGACCCATTCCGCTCCAGACAGTCCCGCGACATAGCCGCCCAGGAAATAAACGGCGAACGCCGCGATGCCAACGATCCCAGGCAAACCGAATCCCGGAGTTTTGAATTCGATGTAGCAACCAATCACGCCGATGATCAGCAGAATGGGACTGATGGCATTGATCCACGTCGCGATGGTCTCCGCGCCAGTTGGAGTAATTTTGGTCACGATTGCCTGAACGAGATTCAATTCTTTGAGGAGCGCTTCGAGAGATTCCACCGTGCCGCTGGAAAGCAATGCCTTCGCTGGCGTCCCGTATTCCTCTTTTGCTTCCTGATCCGTCAGCGTGAGAATCTGACCTTTTTCATTTAAAACTTTGCCGTCGATTTTCAACTCTTTGGTCTTCTTCACCATCGCATCTGCCACATCCACGTTGTGACCGTTTTTCTGAGCGTTGGCGCGAACCAGCGCGCTGATGGCTGAACTCATTTTCGCTTCAACCGTGTCTGGCATTGATTCAATCCCGCCACCACCGGGTGAAAGCATCACCGGTGCCGCCGCACCAATGACGCTCTGGGGCGCCATGTAAATTTTTTGAGTGGCAAATGAAATAAATGCGCCCGCCGAAAAAGCTTTTCGATTCACAAACGTGACGGTTTCTCCTTTGAACTGGTTAAGAATTTCGATGATTTCCTCGGTGACATCCACGCGTCCGCCGTTGGTGTCCATATCGACAATTAACACATCAGCATTTTGCTGCATCGCTTCTTTCACTCCGCGACGCACCAGGTAAACGAGCGGTGGCATGATGTCTTCGCGAATCGGAAGAACGTAAACCTTCTTGGCTGCGGTTTCGTTCGCCGACAAGGAAGTTGCACCCGGAATCAGCCCGATAATGGAAAGAAAAAAAATCAGCCAGAGTTTCATAAAAAAAACGTAGGCCATTTCCCAAGCGCAATCAAGGGGTCAGACGGAACGTGCCCGAGCGCATTCGTTGATGTTCTTTCAGCAGCGTGACACCCTGTCGATGAAAATCTACCGACTCCCGCCCTGAGTTCGGTCAGTCTTTCGGCAAATCAAATTCCAAAATGGTCTCCGATTTTTCCTGTGGTGAACTGATTTTCATTTTCTTCAACTGCCAGCGTCCGTTGACCTTTTTAAAGCTGCTCCCGGCCAAGGAAAATTCTTTTACCATTTTCTTGTTCCGATCATAAGCTTCCGCGATCAGCAACCCGCCGCTTTCCTTCTCAACCCACGACTTCACCCGCACCACCAACGGCGCGTCAGGATTGATGCTTTCCAAAACGTAACAAGGCTGACCAAGGCGCATTTCGCCGGGAAGCTTGTGCTGAATCGGCCACCTCAGAAATTCGAACCCGAGTTCCGTCAGCCAAAAATCGGAGCCGGCAAAAGGGGTGCTTGCCTCGGCTGCCGCGAGTGGTTTCGCCTCAGGCAACGGCGCATTCGGTGCAGGCGCGCGGGAATACAAATATTTATTCGGCTGATTGACCGACCGGATCACCACCAGCTTTTCCGTTGCGCGGTTCGTCGTGGAACGGGTTTCGTAAATAACCAGCCATGAACTTCCGTTGGTAACGATGCGGAACACAACCGGGATCTCCTCGCGACGCTTGGGTGATCGAATTTTTAGCACGCCGGAAATTTCTGTGCTTTCCTCGGGCTGCATCGAACGAAGTTGCTCGGCGAGCGCATCCCCCGTTTCGGGTTCAGATTCGGCCGATTGGGCATAGGCCAAACCCGAGCCAAGCATGGCGAGCAGCGCGAAAAAAACGAAGCGACGAATCATCATGATGGGCGTAGGGCCAGCGGAATCAGTTGTGAAATCGTCCGCACGAAATGCACTTTCATTTTGCTGCGCACTTCGGTCGGGACTTCCAGCCAGTCATTTTTATTTTGCTCTGGCAAAATCAATTGCTTCACGCCGGAACGCGCGGCGGCCAAAACTTTCTCTTTGATTCCGCCCACGCGCAAAACGCGGCCGCGCAAACTAATCTCACCGGTCATGGCCAAGTCCGAGCGCACCATGCGATGCATCATCACACTGGCCAGCGCGGCAACGATGGTCACACCGGCGCTCGGCCCATCTTTCGGCGTGGCACCCGCTGGAACATGCACATGAATATCCTGGTTCGAAAAATCGCTCAGGTTGATTTTCAAATGGTCGGCCTGGCTGCGGAGAAAACTTAAAGCGGTTTGCGCACTTTCTTTCATCACTTCGCCGAGCGAACCGGTTAAAATCAAATTGCCTTTACCCGGCATCCGTGTGGCTTCGATGAATAAAATTTCTCCGCCAACCGGAGTCCAGGCCAGCCCGATGGCGATGCCGTATTCGGTAATGCGTTCGGCTTCTTCAGAAATAAATTTTGCCGGGCCGAGATATTCGGGCAACAGCTTCGGCCAGATGATGAGAGGCTGAAATGGATTTTTTTGGGAAACAATTTTACGTGCGGCTTTGCGGGTGAGTGAAGCGATTTCCCGGTCGAGTTGGCGCACGCCGGCTTCGCGGGTGTAATCCTGCACGACGCGCCGCAAGGTGGCATCGGGAAATCGAACCAGCTTCTTTTTCAAGCCATGCTCTTCCAATTGGCGCGGAACCAAATGGCGTCGGGCGATTTGAACTTTTTCGGCAGCAGTGTAGCTGGGCAATTCAATGACTTCGAGCCGATCGCGCAGCGCGGGATGAATCGGATCCAACCAATTCGCCGTGGTGATGAACAGAACCCGGGAGAGATCAAACGGCAGATCAAGATAGTGGTCGGTGAACGTGCTGTTCTGAGATGGATCCAGAACTTCCAGCAAAGCGGATGCGGGATCGCCGCGAAAATCGGAACCAACTTTGTCAATTTCGTCGAGCAGCAAAACCGGATTGCAGCTCTCCACGCGCCGCAAGGTTTGAATGATTCTTCCCGGAAGGGCGCCAACGTAAGTGCGGCGATGCCCGCGGATTTCCGCTTCGTCGCGCATTCCGCCGAGTGAAATGCGCGCAAATTTTCGGCCCAACGCATCGGCCACACTTTTGCCGAGCGACGTTTTTCCAACGCCCGGCGGACCGACTAGACAAAGAATCGGCCCCTTGAGTTGCTGCTTCAATTTGATGACCGCCAGAAATTCAAGCAGACGATCTTTGACTTTGTTGAGGCCGAAATGTTGTTCGTCCAGAATTCGCGCAGCCGCAGCGAGATCCAGTTTGTCCTCCGTCGATTTGAACCAGGGCAGATTGATCAGCCAGTCGAGGTAGTTGCGCGTCATCGTGTACTCGGCGACGGCGGGAGACATCTGCTGGAGGCGTTCCAGTTCTTTGAGCGCGACATTTTTTACATCTTCAGGAAGTTGATTTTTTTCAATCTGCGCGCGCAGCAAAACCCCCTCGGTGCTGGCCGGATCGTTTTCCCCAAGCTCGCGTTGAATGGCGCGGATTTGTTCGCGCAAAAAGAAATCGCGCTGGCTCTTCGACATGGAGCTGACCACTTCATTTTGAATTTTAGAACCGAGCGTCAGAACTTCCAACTCGCGACTGAGCAAAGGCAGCAGCTTCGTTAACCGATCTTTCACCGACGGCGTTTCGAGCAAATGTTGCCGTTCTTCGAGCGTGAGATTGAGATTTCCGGCAATTAAATCGGCGAGCTTGGCCGGTTCCTCAGTGTTGAGCGCAGCAACTTTGACCTGCTCGGAAAGCGCGGGAGAAAGTTTAATGATCTCCTGAAATTGCCGTTCTGCATTGCGACTGAGCGCGGTGATTTCCAACGAGTTCTCGACGACATCCTTGATTTTCTCGATCTTGGCGACGAGATAGGGGTTGCTCGAAGAGTACTCAGCGACACGAAATCGCCGTAATCCCTCGACCAAAACGCGCACGGTGTTATCGGGAAATTTCAGCATCTTCAAGACGCGAGCCGCGCACCCGTGCGTCCACAAATCTTCTGGAACAGGATTCTCAACTTCAGGATTGCGCTGCAAGATGAGGCCGAGAAAACGGTCGCCCGACACGACGTCATCAATCAAACGAATGCTCTGGTTGGTTTCGACGAGGAGTGGCGAAACCATTCCGGGGAAAATCACGATGTCGGACAAGCCAAGAATCGGAAGATTTTCTGGCAAACTTTTCGACCAGACTTTTGTTCCCGAAGAATCAGCGGTTCCGGGCGATCCAAGAATATCGATAAATTCGGTATCGGGCGTCATAGATCCATTTCACCTTTAGATGCCTTCGCTCCTGAAAAGTTCAGAAGTTTATGCGCCCATGATCGTCACCGATAATTTTTTCGGTTTCACATTGCTGGCCATCGGCACGTCGATCCGCAAAAATCCATTTTGATAAGCGGCCCTGGCTTGGCTCAAATCGTAGCCAGGCGGCAATTCAATCACGCTTTCAAAGGTGCCGTAGTTAATTTCCATCACCAAAAATTTACACTTTGGAGACCGGCAACCATCCGGGCGTTGCCCGCTTATTTTCAACCGGTTTTCCTCGATGGTCAGCTCAAGGTCTTCCCGGATCATGCCAGCCAATTCGACTTTGATCACCAATCCACCCTCCATTGCATAAACGTCGGTGTTGGGAACCCAATGGGCTTCAGCTTCTTTGCTGCCCGACACCTGCGAACGTTTTGAAAAATGCAATGTGGAACTAACTTTGCACATGGCCATAACGCAACATTATCTCAGTGGTTAAATTTTTTCAACATTACTTCATTTTCATGATGATTTGCCCACGCTCACCTTTGCGCGCATGAAAAATAATGGAACTCCTTGACGAAGACTCCCCGGGACTCGAACAACCGCAGTGCGTGTCGCGTTTGAAATCAAATTTCTTTCGCCGGAATTTATGTCGCGCAAACAACGCAGCTGTTCCGGCCACAATGCTGAGCGCTGTAATATCCTGCCAGTCCATGGGGCCAACATACTCTCTATGAATTAGGGCGCAACCGGATGTTTTCCCGCAAGCGTTTCCCCAGCGCCGGATTGAGTTCGACATTGCGCGTCCGCAAACCAAAATCGAAATCATGTCTGAGCTTTTTTTTCGACACCCGCATCGTGTGGTTTATGCCGACTGCACCGATGGAAATCACATTTATTATGCCCGCTATTTGAATCTGCTCGAAGCGGCGCGCGGCGAATTTTTCCGGTCGCTGGAGATGCCCCTCTCCAAGTTGCAAAGCGAAGGAATGATTTTCCCCGTGATTGAATGCCATCTCCGCTACAAATCACCCGCGCGTTATGATGATCTGTTGTCGATCGAGCTTTGGCCAACCAAAGCGCATGGCGTTCGGATGAATTTCGCCTATCGCATGTTGAATCAGCACAGCACGTTGATCCTCGAAAGCGAGACCCTTCACGTCTGCACCGACCTGCACGAAAAATTGAAACGTTTGCCAAAAGGAATACTCGAACGGCTGCATCCCTGCTTGCGCGAGAACAAGGGTGTGATTAAAAGTGGGTGAGATTAATTCCAGAAAGAGAGCCATTGGTGGTTGGCTCTGAGAACACGGAGATGGGCGAGTTGATCGGCGTGATTGTG
>JAYVSV010000021.1:0-6574 GCA_043775015.1 Verrucomicrobiota bacterium | reverse complement strand
ATTAGCTCCGCGTTCAGAGACAGAATATTCTACTGGTGCGACCTTGTCCAAGGTGGCGCTGGCCGAAGGCTGAATTGTGTCAGCACCGACTGATGAGGCCACAAAAAAAAAGAAAATCAGCAACATCTTCATAGGATTAGTGCGGTAAATCTGACAGAAAAAATTAAGGAGTGGTATCCCCAAAAATGTGGAGGGACATTCCCTTAGTAAAACACAGGGAAATCCCTAACTGCGTGAACAGCTTATGGCCGAAAAGACAAAGCAAATTTTGATTTTCATAGAAATTCCTTTCTCGTGAAGTCCACGGGCGCGTTCCGCTGCGAGGGCGGAAAAACCAAAGCCACAGAGCGATTTTTTTCTTGATGCAAAAAGAAAGTCGAAGGCGTGTGGCCCGGATCGAGTGGGCGCGGTGACCGGTGATTGGTTGAGAGTGCAGTTTGCCCCTTGATTTTGTGGCGGCGAAGTAGTTGTTGGTGTCATAAAAGTCCCGTCTCATGTTTTCTCCAGTTCCTAACTGGGTTGTTTTTCAAACTTCGGCCGGAATATGTCAGGTATGCATTCCAAACGGATTCGGTATCTGTAAAATTGACCTGTCCGTTTCGTTCCGCTATTATCGCGACACGTCGTTTCAGAACGGGGAGTTCACATGATTTTTGTGCGCTCGTTTACTTGGGAATTATTCATGAATTTTAAAAATGTCCTGTTTGCAATCAGTTCCGTTCTCGCCGCTTTTTCATCCATCCAAACCTACGCCCAACCCGCACCTGGCAAACCGGTCTGGCAACGCGTTGAAACCATTGCAAAAAATCGTCCGGCTACCGATGCCTGGTTGCAGGTCTTGGCAGACGGCCCCATAAAATTCCATGCCTTCAACGTCGATCCCGCTTCGCTTCGGACGGCTCTGGGACGTGTTCCAAAAGAATTTTCCAACGAAGCGAAGATGGCGTCCGGCGAAATCAGTTTGCCCATGCCGGATGGAACTTTGGCCCGCTTCGACATTGTCGAGTCGCCGGTGATGGCTCCCGAGCTTGCGGCGAAATTTCCGGAAATCAAAACGTATCTCGGCCAGGGCATTGATGATCCCTCGGCCAGCGTGCGCTTTGATGTCAGCCCATCCGGTCTGCACGGACAGATTCTTTCGCCGAAAGGGGCGGTTTATATTGATCCTTATTGGCGTGGCGACGCGGTGCTTCACACCAGTTATTACAAACGCGATTATCGAAAGGGCGCGGATGGATTCCAATGTTTGGTGGCCGGTGCGGATGACGCAACCGCTCAACCGCTGGCGCGAGGAGAGATGCTGCGTTCGGGTGGCAATTTGCGAACGTATCGGCTTGCTTGCGCCGCGACGGGAGAATATGTCGCTTATCACGGCGGCACGGTGGCTGCCGGTATGTCAGCCATCGTCACCGCGATCAATCGGGTCAGTGGAATCTACGAAGTTGAGCTGGCCGTCCGCATGGTGCTGGTGGCGAACAACGATTTGCTCGTTTACACCAATGCGAGCACAGATCCGTTTTCCAACACCAGCGGCTCAACGATGCTCGGGCAAAATCAATCCACGGTGGACAGCATTATTGGCGACGCCAATTACGACATCGGGCATGTGTTCAGCACGGGTGGCGGCGGGATTGCAGGATTGGGTGTGGTTTGCCGTTCGAACAGCAAAGCCCGCGGAGTCACCGGGCTTTCGGTTCCCACAGGCGATGCGTTTTACATCGATTACGTCGCGCACGAAATGGGCCACCAGTTTGGCGGGAACCATACGTTTAACAGTGTGACGGGAAGTTGCGGTGGTAATCGCAGTGCCTCAACCGCCTACGAGCCGGGCAGTGGATCGACGATCATGCCTTACGCCGGGATTTGCGGCGTGGATGATCTTCAGCCGCACAGCGATCCTTATTTTCACTCGATCAGCTTCGATGAAATTGTGACCTACACCACCACCGGCTTCGGCAGCGGCTGCCCGGTGCTCACGTCGACGGGAAACACGGCCCCGACCGTGAACGCGGGAACCAACTACGTGATTCCCCGAAGCACTCCGTTCACTTTGACGGCCAGCGGGAGTGATCCAGACGGTGACGCGCTGACCTACTGTTGGGAAGAACGCGATCTCGGTGTAGACCAATTGCTGACGGACCCGGACAACGGGAGCAGCCCAATTTTTCGTTCGTTCAATCCGACGGTCAGCCCTTCGCGCACGTTTCCAAAACTTTCGAGCCTGCTCGCCAGCACCAGTTCGCTCGGAGAGAAACTGCCCACGACGAGCCGGACGATGAATTTCCGGGTCACAGCGCGGGATAATCGCGCCGGTAGCGGTGGCGTCAATACAGCCAATATGCAGGTGGCGGTGAACTCGGCCGCAGGACCATTCCTTGTCACGTCGCCAAACACCGCCGTGGCTTGGTCAGGTGCGCAAATCGTTACGTGGAATGTTGCGGGTACGACGGCTTCGCCGATTAACGCAACGAACGTCAACCTCTGGCTTTCGACAAATGGCGGGAATACGTTTTCCATTCTTCTCGCCACCAACACGCCGAATGACGGATCAGAATCCATTGTGCTCCCGAATCTTTCATCGAGTTCAGCGCGCATCAAAGTCGAAGCGACCGGAAACATTTTCTTCGATGTGTCGGATGTGAATTTTTCCATCACGACGTTTACGCCGTTCCCAATTGTTACGCTGGATACGGCTTCGTTAATCGCAGAAAATTGTGTGGTGGCCAACAACGCGGTGGATCCCGGTGAAACAGTCACCTTCAATTTTTCTTTAAAAAACGTCGGTTCAGCCAACACGGCCAACCTCGTCGCAACGCTTCTTTCCACCAACGGAGTGACTTCGCCAAGTGCGCCGATGAATTACGGTTCGTTGATTGCAGGTGGACCGATGGGGTCGATGCCTTTCACGTTCACAGCGAGTGGAGTTTGCGGCGGAACCATTCGTCCGGTGTTCCAGTTGCAAGATGGAACCACGAATCTCGGAACGGTGGATGTGGTGTTATCGCTGGGCAGCATGAACGCTCTCACGGTCACGAATTCCAACTCGACCAGCATCGCCATTCCAGCGACCGGGAACACTGGCCCGGCCTCAGTTTATCCATCGGCCATTGCTGTTTCTGGTTTGGTGGGTTCAGTGCTGAAGGTGACCGTTTCTCTACAAGGCCTGAGCCACGCCGGCCCGGATGATCTTGATATTTTGCTGGTCGCGCCGAATGGGCAAAACGTTTTGTTGATGTCTGATTCAGGTGGTAGTTCAACGATCAACAATGTCAATTTGACTTTCGACAGCGCGGCGGCTCCGGCTCTGCCGGATGCTTCTCAAATTGTTTCCGGCACGTTTCAACCCAGTAACTATGGAGCGGCCACGGACACGTTCAATTCGCCCGCACCCATCGGGCCGTATGGATCAAGTTTGGCCGCACTGAATGGAATTGATCCGAACGGAACTTGGTCGCTCTACATTATGGACGACGGAAATTCAAAAACCGGAACTCTCGCCAGTGGTTGGCGGCTCACGCTGACAGTTGGCGTGGCTGATTGTTGCGCTGGAAACACGCCTCCATTAATTTCTTCCCTCTCGAATGAAGGCACTGACGAAGATGTTCCTTTGGCGGGAATCGGTTTCACAATTTCCGATGCCGAAACTGCGGCCGATTCGCTCGTCCTGACCAAATTCTCTTCGAACACAAATCTCGTTCCCACCGAAAACATTGTTTTCTCCGGCACTGGAACGAATCGGTTTTTATCGATCACTTCGCTGACCAACCAATTCGGCACCACCACCATTTCCATCGTGGTCAGCGATGGTTCCGCCAGCGCGACCAACTCGTTCCTGCTGACCGTTGCTCCGGTGAACGACGCGCCAGTTCTCGCTGGAATCGCGCCGCAGATGGTTGCCGAGAAAACGTTGCTCCAGTTCACCAATTTTGCGAGCGATCCCGATCCCGCACTTGCGGGAGGCGAACTCACTTTCAGTTTGGAACCGGGTTCGCCAACGGGCGCAGCGATCAATTCGACCAACGGCGTGTTCACGTGGACACCGACCGAAGCGCAAGGGCCGGGCACGAACACGATTACGATTCGAGTCACGGACAATGGTTCGCCGAGCTTGACTGCGACGCAGACTTTTATGGTCACGGTCAACGAAGTGAACGACGCGCCTGTTCTCACGCAAATTTCCAACCAGATGGTTTACGCCGGAACGACGCTTACTTTCACGAATGTGGCGAGCGACATCGATTTTCCCGCGAACCTTCTGGGATTCAGCTTCGATTTGTCTGCACCTGGTGCGCAATTGAATTCCACGAACGGCATTTTCGTTTGGACGGCGGCCATGGGGCAAATTGGCACCAATGAATTTATCATTCGAGTCAGCGACGATGGCACCCCGAGTTTAAGCGACACGGCCAGCTTTTCCGTGTTGGTTTTAGCGCCACCAACTCTTCAGGCCTACGCGCAACCAGACGGGAGTGCGACACTCACTTGGGATTCGATTCCAGGCCGCAGCTACCGCGTTCAATTCAAAGCTTCGCTGGACGAAGCGGACTGGGCCGATCTGGCGGGCGACGTTTCGGCCAGCGGATGGAGCGCAAGCCGTCCGGGCAACCAATCTTCGCCACAAGGTTTTTATCGCCTTCGCGTCCTTCCTTGAGCGCCATGATCATTCAAAGCGGGATTGCATTCTGATCGTAATTAAGATTTCGTTTACGCCTGATGAAAATGACTTTTTCAAAGTTCGACCTGAAACTCCGCCACGAATGGACGGTCGCCAGCAGCCTGAATCGCGGCAAAACGGTTTTCGAAATTGTCCTGCTCGATCTGACCGATGACCAGGGGGGCACCGGCCTCGGCGAATCTGCCCCGGCTTCGCGCTACAACGAAAACGTCGGCTCCGTCATGGCATTTTTGAAGCAGGTCGATGCGAACAAACTCTCCTTCGACGACGTGTCCGGGAGCATGAACTATCTGGAAACGTTCCCCGGCAATTACGCCGCGAAATGCGCGATCAACATCGCCCTGATGGACGGCGCGGCGCGCAAAGCCGGCCAGCCCATTTACGATTTCCTCAAACTGGGCTTCACGGAAAATCGCCACCTGACTTCCTTCACCATCGGGATCGACACACCTGAAATGATTCGTAAAAAAGTTCTCGAAGCCGAGCCGTATCCGATCTTGAAATTGAAAGTCGGCGGGCCGGACGATCAGCAGAACATGACCGCGTTGCGCGAAGCGGCGCCGAAGAAAACTGTCCGCATCGACGCCAATGAAGGTTGGAAAACCAAGGAAGAAGCGCTGCGCAACCTCGAATGGTTTGCCCGTGATCCGAACATCGAATTCTGCGAGCAGCCGATGCATTCCTCCACGCCGCGCGCCGATTGGGTCTGGCTCAAAGCCCGCACGCCCATCCCGATTTTTGCCGACGAATCGTTTCATCACGCCGCCGATGCTGAGTATTGCGCCGAATGTTTTCACGGCGTGAACGCCAAGCTGATCAAGACCGGCGGCATCAGCGGCGCGTACGAAGCGTTGCAAGCCGCGCGCAAGCTCGGCCTCAAGACGATGATCGGCTGCATGATTGAGAGCAGCATCCTCACTTCTGCCGCCGCACACCTGGCTGGACTCACCAACCACCTCGACATCGACGGCAATTTGCTTTGCTCGAATGATCCTTACGTCGGCCCCACTTCGGTGAACGGAAAAATTTCTTTTACCGCAGCTACTGAGAAAACCGGCCTGCGCGTGAGCAAACGCTAAAACGCGTTCCTGCGAGTCGCGCATCCTGTTATTAGATATTGTAGCCCTCCGAGGCAGAACCTTGCGCTTTCCGCACCTCGACCAAGATGGGTTGCACGTGAGTAATCACATAACCACCGCGATGCGCGTCGCGCTCCATCGGTTGGGTTCGCCCGCGAGCGTCCGTGGCGCGAGCCATGATCGTATAGCGTCCGGGTTCGACAGGAGTGCGCCAATGGAATTCCCAGAGACGCCACGTGTATTTCACGGAAGCGCCGAGCAGTTGTGTTGTGCTCCAGGTTTTTCCTTCATCGGTGCTGACTTCGACTTTGGTGATTTCTGATTCGCCGGTCCACGCGGCTCCGTGCATTCGATAAACTGAGTTCGCGGGCAAAACTTCGTGCAAACCAGGCCGCGCGATTTCCGCTTTCACTTCAATTTCGCTCACCGGCAAGAGTTCGATCGGCAGGCCGTTGCGGGTTTCCCAGTAAGTGTAATCAAGCGTCTGCCAGTAACCGCGAAAGGGAACGTTGCTGACGGAAATGCGATTGAGCCATTTCACCGAAGCCATTCCATACCAGCCGGGGACAATCGCGCGAACCGGAAAACCGTGCGAGGACGGCAGCGGTTCACCGTTCATCTGGTAAGCGAGCAGCACTTCTTTTTCGAACGCCTTGGCCAGCGGAATACTGCGGGCGTAAGTAATTTTTCCGGGTGAGGCGGGTTCTTTTTTAATTTCACCGCTGTCCGCTCCTTCTAAAATAATTTCGACCGTGCCCGGTTTCACTCCGACGCGATTCAACACTTCCGCAAGCGATACCCCCACCCATTCGGCGTTGCT
>JAYVSV010000020.1:0-14140 GCA_043775015.1 Verrucomicrobiota bacterium | reverse complement strand
AGGCTTGGCTGGTAGGCATGGCTGAGAATAATCCACCGCCGTTTTCCCAGCTACAATTTCCTTTCAGATTTTTCTTGTTTTAGTTTCCGGAGGTGCCCAAAAATGTAACCGCTGCGCCGGATTTTTCCCATGAGTGTGCTTACCTGTTCACAATGAAACCACCGTTTTATTTTTGTGCGATTCCAATGCGGCGGCGAAAAGTTCGTGGCTCGCGACCGCTTCGTCCGGAGTGACGCAACCCATTCGATTTCCCAAAGCTCCGGCTCGTTCCGCAGCGTAGGCCGCCCACATCTGCAGAAAACAATCGGGAAAACCGGCTTCGAAAATTCCACCCGTGATCGTCGGAAATGCCATTTGATGACCGAGGTCCGTCTTCTGCCAGATTTGTTCTTTGCCGCGTTGAAATGTCCAAAGTGTTTTCGGTTCTTTCGTGCTGTAACGCAAACCGTCGTCAGTGCCGAGAACTTCGATCCACCACGTATTCGTTTCACCGGGAGCCATGCGTTTCATTTCCAAACGCATCGGAACTTCCTGGCCATTCACTTCAACGTCGGTGTGCAAAAGTGCGTTGTCCCAGGTATCGCACGCCGCCATGCCACCTTTGCCATCGGGACGTTCGGTATAAATTTTTTGAAGCTGCGCGTAAACCCGTTTCGGATTCCAGCCGAGCCGAAACGGAACATGAACGACGTGCATTCCCAAATCGCCCATCACGCCAATCTCGCCACAGAATTTATTTTGCCGCTTCCAGTTAATTGGTTTCGTCGGGTCGAGATCACTCGAATGCCAAAAGCAGGAATGAATTTCCAGCAACATTCCGAATTGGCCGGATTGCGCTGCTTGAAAAACACGCTGCGCGCCGGGGAGAAATGGAAATTCCGAACTGCATCGCACAAAGCGTCCTGATTTTTTCGCAGCATCACGAATTGTTTTCGCCGCAGCTAAATCGATTCCGAACGGCTTTTCCGCGAGCAAATCTTTCCCGGCGTTCAGCACGTCGAGATAAAGTTTCTCATGGAGATTGTGCGGAACCGCGACATAAACCACATCGACATCCGGCGATTTCAAAAGTTCATTATGATCTTTTGTGAGCAATTTGACGGTCGGAACTTTTTTAAACCAATCGAGCAACTTGTCCTGCAAATCGCAGACTGCGACGAGTTCGACCTGCACCGGAAAATCTTCCAGCACAAACCACCGCGCAAACGCACTCGCCGCCTCGCGTCCCATCAAACCGCCGCCGATAATTCCTAAACGCATTTTTTGATTCATAAATTTAGCTCTTCTTCCAAAACACGCTCCCATTCGCGCGCGCCGTGCAACACCCTCACGATTTCCACGCCGTCTGGGAGCGGAAAATAAAACACCAGATAGTTTCGAAATCCTGTCACCGGCCAGAACCGCATATTGTGCAACTGTGTATTTGGATGATGCAGCGCAGTTCCCATCTCCGGCATTCTTGATAATTGCTCAAACGCTTTTTCCGCTGCATCTATGAAATGATCGGCGGCGGTCGGATTATCCAATGCAATATATGAGCCGCAATCGATTAGATCCTGTTTTGCGGCGGGGCGCTTGATGATGGTCATCCGTTTTTCCGAGTGGCGTTGGCGCGGACTCGTTCCCGAATTTCAGACCAGTCGGAGCGGGTCATGGGCGTTGGCTCGCCGCTTTCCAAACCTTCAATCAGCTTGGCTTCGATTTCCTTGCGAATCTCACGACGACGCGCCTCATCCACGAGAGACGTCACATAATCTTCCGGGCTGCGCTGGCCGGACTTGGCGGCTTGTTCGACCACAAATTCTCCAAGCGGTTCGGGTAAGGAAACTTTGAGTTGAGTCATAAAATTGCCTTCACAATCAATGAAACAAAATGTCATTCAGACAACTTGGATTCAAGGCGTAATTGGAGCGGGGCGGCGTTACCTTTTGATAAACTTCGCCGCGTCCTTCGCATTCGCGCCATCGTGAACAATCGACATCAGTGCGCGCGTCATTCCAGCGGGATCACTGTGTTGAATAATGTTTCGCCCATAAACAATTCCGGCAGCGCCTTGTTTGATTAAATTTTCCGTGCGTTCCAAAATTTCCTGGTCAGGAGCTTTGCCGCCGCCGCGAACGAGAACGGGAATTCGGCCCGAAATTTCCACAACTTTGTGATAAACGCTCACGTCGTCGGTCGGATCAGCTTTGATGATGTCGGCGCCGAGCTCGACGGCCTGACGAACGAGCGGAAGAATTTTTTCCAAATCGCCATCGACCATGTAGCCGCCCGCTTTTTGGTTCGATTGAAAAACCAACGGCTCAATCATCAACGGCATTCCGATGCGGTCGCACTCCGGTTTGATTTTTAAAATGTTTTGGATGCATTGATCGGTGACTTCGGGTTGTTCGGGAATGCGAAACAGATTCACAACGACACAAGTAGCGTCGAGCCGGAGCGCTTGTTCAACCGGCTGTTCAATCATGCGACTAAACAAGGTGCGCGGAAGTTGGTTGCCGTAAACGTTCGCAACGTCGGTGCGCAGAACCAGCGCAGGCTTTTCCTTGCCGGGAATGGATTGCAAGTAGTGCGCCTGTCCGACGGTAAGTTGAATGGCATCCGGCGCAGCTTCAACTAGGGTGCGAACGCATTTTTCCAGGTTTTCGATTCCCTGCAAAAAACCACGTTCATTAAAAAAACCATGATCGACAGCAACGTCGAAGCAGCGGTTGGACTTGGCGTTGAAGAGACGATTCAGACGATAAAGTTTCATAAATGCATCTGGTGTTAAACATTTCCAGTGCTCGGCGTCGATGCTAAATTGCGCGCTCGATATGCGAATTTGCGCCGCAACCCTCCTGTTTCTGGCCACAATTATGGCCAGCGGCTTTTCGTTCAGCGCAGTTGAACCCGAAGCGAACCCAAGCCATTTCATTGGTATCGAAAGCTTTTCGAAGTTCAAAAAAATCATCTCGGGCCAGGAAATCAGTTTTACTTCACCAGAAATCGAAGTGCCAATTTCCTGGAATGAACTGGTTCCATCTTGGAACGCAACGACCCCTTCCGGCACCTACCTGAAGTTCGAAGCGCGCGGTGTTTATCTGGATCGTACGACGAAGTTTTACACGCTGGGGCTTTGGTCGGAAGACACGGCAAAATTTCCTCGTGAGAGCGTGAAAGGTCAGAAGGATTCGGACGGCAATGTGAGCACCGACACATTGATGCTCAAGGAACCGGGCGCTCGACTTCAAATCCGCATCACCGTCGGCAGTTCAGAAAAAGAAGTTCAACCAAAGCTGAGCTATATCGGGCTTTCGTTTTTGAACAGCAAAGAAAAAACGACAACTCTTCCACCAAACAAAAACGCGTGGGGGAAAATCATCGAGACGCCGGATCGCTCCCAACATTCTTACCCGGAAGAACAAGGGTGGTGCAGTCCCACGTCGCTCGCAATGGTCCTGATGCGCTGGTCGGATATACTGCAAAGGCCCGACTTGAACCTGGACGTTCGCGAATGCGCAGCGGGTGTGTTCGACAAAAATTACGGCACGGGCAACTGGCCGTTTAATACCGCTTACGCTGGAAAATTTTCCGGGATGCGGGCTTACGTCACGCGCTTTACGGACATTTCAGAATTGGAAGATTGGATTGCCGCGGGCATTCCGGTGATTATTTCTGCTCCGTTTCATTTACTGGAGACGGGACGAAAGGAGACCGGCAGTGGTCACGTCGTCACCTGCATCGGATTCACTGAAACCGGCGACGTCGTCATCAATGATCCGGCGACGAACTTGGAGAAGGGCCAGAAAGTTCGCCACGTTTACAAGCGGGAAAACGTGATCAGCGCGTGGAAAAAATCGAGCAACACGGTTTATCTCATCTACCCGACGTCAGCAAATATTCCAAAAAACCGTCTTGGCCATTGGGAGCAGAAGTAATTTAATTCACGCATGTTTTCACACATTGTCATTTTTTGGACTGATCTGAGCAACCCAAAGGCCGCTGATGAATTGTTGGCTGGAATGGAAAAATTCCTGCGGCCGATTCCCGGCGTGCTGCAATTTCACGCGGGAAGAATGGTGGGAAGTCATCGCCCCGTGGTCGATCAGACCTACCAAATCGCGCTCAATTTAGTTTTCCCCGACCAGCAGGCGCAGGATGATTATCAGGTCCATCCGTTACACGTCGAATTCGTGGAAACGGTTTTCAAAAAAGTTTGCAAAAAGGCGCTGATTTACGACTTCGCGTAATCCGGCCTACGCTGAATCTTCGCGCGCGGATGGAATTTCTCGTGGACTTCCCGCAAGCGCGAGCCCGCGACATGCGTATAAACCTCCGTCGTATTGATGGTCGCGTGTCCAAGCAATTCCTGGATCACGCGCAGATCCGCGCCGTGTTCCAAGAGATGCGTTGCAAAGCTGTGCCGCAACATGTGGGGCGTCACGTTGCGTTCGATCCCTGAGTGACGCACGCGCCGTTTGATGCGCCACCAAAGCGTGACCGAGGCGAACGGCGTCCCTCGTCGTGTGAGAAAAACATTTCCGGGTGATTTTTTATTTACCAATGTGGGGCGGGCGGAAAGCAAATAGCGTTCAATCGCCTCGACGGCTTTTTTGCCGACCGGCACCACTCGTTCCTTGTTTCCCTTGCCAATGACGTTGATGAACCCGGCTTCCAGATGGAGTTGTTCCAGCCGGATATTTTTCAACTCCGAAAGGCGCAGGCCAGAGGCGTAGGCCAACTCCAATATTGCCTGATCACACAAATGACTTTCCGTTTCCGGCAATTGCGGGGTCAAAAGTTTTTCAATTTCAGCATTGGTCAGAGCCTTGGGCAAACGTTTCCAACGGCGCGGCAAGGAAAGATTCTCCGCGACATTGAGAGGTAAAAGTTTCTCCTGTTCCGCGAAGCGATAGAACGCGCGCAAAGCCGCAATTTCCAAATAAACACTTTCGGAACTTAATTTGCGGGTGGAATTTTCCGGCACATTTTCCAATGAACGTTGTCGCTCATGTTCGATAAAAGCCATCAAGTGAGTAAGCTCAACAGATTTCCAATCGGAAATTTTTTGCGTGTCCGCCCAGGCCGCAAATCTCCCAAGCAAACCGGCATAAGTTTTCTGGGTGTGCTCGGATTGGCCACGCTCATGTCTGAGGTAAACTAAAAAATCTTCAATGAGACTTTGCACCGGATGAGCTTAAACTGAGCGATGCAGTAGCCGCACGAACAAAGACCTAACGATTTGTCGGGGCCAGCAGGTCGGAAGGTGGGGCGTTGGTGCGCTGTCGGCGTTGACCGTCCTTTGGATATTTATGGCGGAAGTCGTCCGTCATATCTTCCGGTTTGCGCTGAGATTGAAGCTTTTCCTCAAATTTTTTCTTCTGATCGGGAGTTAATTGCGCGCGGATTTGGTCGCGAACTTTTTTGATTTCTTCGCTCATCTCGGGAGCAATTTTTTCCCGGATCTCTTTCGTTTTTTCCTGACTGTCCTTCAAAATTTTTCCGATGCTGAGGCGCTGTTCGGGTGTGAGAATTAGATCTTGATCCAGGCGACGGAGAAATTCGCGTTGCACCAAATGAGATGCGGAAGGATGAGCATTCGTCCCGATGCCAGGAAAGGGATGCCGGCTTGCCATGGTGTGAGAAGACTTCTTATCGACCAGCACGCCCATGAAAAATCCTGAGCAGAAGATCACCAGGGTGGCTAAAATGATTTTCCAAGCGCTCACCAAATATCCTCACCGATGGCAATGGCGGAATGTTCGCCCAAAGCAGCGTAAACCGTTTCATTCAACTCTCGGGAAAGTTCAGCGCTATCGTTCGACGCAGATTGATAAGACCAACCACCCAGCAACGCCATGGCGACGACACACGCAGCCGCCGCGCGCCAAAGAGCACCGCTCCACATCTCCAGAACATTCACCACCGGCCTGGCGAGGTTGGCCATGATCCGCTTTTCAAAAGCATAAGGAACATGGTCGCTCGGCGGATTCTTCCGCGCGGCGACAATCAATTTGGCCTGAAGCTGCTTTAAATTCATACTCACAATGATTTTAGACGGACACTTTCATTTCACGGTTACAGGTACTTATCACGGTTTATTTTCGCGACGATTTTGCGCATCTCGGCACGGGCCCGAAACGCCCGCACTTTGACCAGCGGAACCGACCACCCAGTCAGTTCGGCAATTTCTTTGACCGAACGCTCTTCGATTTCCAAAAGCGTGATGACCAACTGCGCGGCGGGCGAAAGTTGGGTCAAAATTCTATCCACCAACTCTTTGGCCGCAGTCGCATTTTCGCTGGCGGTATCGGGCTGAACGACAAACCGGTCGAGCCACTCGGTTTCCGGCTCGGTCAATTCGCTGAAGGCCGTTTCGCGATTCCGCTGATGCCCGCGTAAAAAATCGTAACAAGTCCGAACGGCCAATCGCATCAACCAATGTTCAAAGGGCGCTTCACCGCGAAAACTTTTCAGTTTTTGAAACGCCTTGCAAAAAATTTCCTGAACGATGTCTTCGATTTCGCTTTCACGCCGCGCATAGCGCCGGGCCGTGGCAAAAACTCGAGGCTGATACTTTTTGATCAACGGCTCAAAACTGCTCTCATCGCCGTTCAGCACGGCGGCGATCAGTTCCGAGTCATTGGGTTCCATCGTGTCCAATTAGTGGCAGATCAATGGTTCTGTCAAAACTAGAAAACCACTGCCAAGCGGCAGTGGTTTTCGTGCGCTGAGAATTTAATTATTTGTCAGCCGGCTTTTCCGCCGGTTTATCGGCAGGTTTTTCCCCGGCTGGGCGCTCACGGCGTCCAGGTCCACCTTCGCCACGGCGTTGTTCCATGAATTTCTTCCGCATCTCCAGTTTTTCCAAGGTTTCCTTTTCTGCGTCGGTGATGCTTCCGTCCGTTTTCTTTTTCTGCAATTCGGCGAGTTTTTTCTCCGAAGCCGCTCTGACTTTGGCGCGGCGCTCTTCCTCGGGTAGCTTGTTCAACTCTTCCGGATTGAGCCCCAACTCCTTGACCATTTTCTTCATTTCTTCGCCGCGACGTTCCATACTGGCAGCGGCTTCGGGATGTTTTTCACGATATTCTTTTATCTTCGCCTGACGTTCTTCAGGTGTGAGGTTTTTCAATTGCTCACGGAGTTCTTCGCGATTCGGTTGTCCTTCCGGTTTGGCATCTTCCGCATGGATCAACTGGGGCGCAGACAAGGCCATCAGCCCAGCCACTGCGCAAATAAGTTTAATGTTTTTCATATTGTTATATTAAGTATTGTTTTGCTCTGCACATGAGGAGACGAGGCAACAACTTTCGAAGTTACACGATAAAAATGATTCTTCTCTGCGAACGCCAATCAATTACGGATGATGCCGAAAGACTTTTCAAACTCGGCGGAAAAAAGTGCGATGTCTTTTGAAATTTTTGCCGGTTGTTCACTCAGCGTTGAGCTCATGCGTTCCGCCAACTCCGGCTTCGTCCGCAACAATTCGATTGAAAAAACCACCATTGAAAGGTGATTGTTTATGTCGTGGCGCATGGTCGAAAGCTTTTTGGCCAAATCTTCAATCTGGCTTGGGCTTAGGGTCACAGGAGTTTTTGGGATCACCATTGACCCACGATGCGCGATGCAACCCTCGGAAATCAAGCGACATTGCTTCTCGGCTTACGTCCGCAATGGAGTCGTTGAATGCAGTTGCTGCAAAACGCGGTTGTAATAACCACTGCGTTCCTTCAGTTGTTCGTGCGTGCCGAAATCAACGATTTTCCCGCCATCGAGCACAAGAATTTTGTCGGCGCGGAGAACCATGTTAAGCCGATGCGCCACGATCAGGGTGGTGCGCCCTTGCGTTAATCTCTCGATGCCTGACAACACCAGCTCTTCGCTCTCCGCATCCAACGCGCTGGTCGGCTCATCGAGCAATAGAATCGGCGCGTCTTTCAGAAATGCGCGCGCCAAATTGATCCGTTGTTGCTCACCAATGCTAAGTCGCGCCGCACCTTCACCAATGAGGGTTTCGTATTTGTGCGGCATCAGTTGGATGAATGTATCCGCATGGGCCATCCGCGCTACGTTCTCAATTTCTGCGAGCGTCGCATCTGGTTTTCCGTAAGAAATATTTTCCACAATGGTGGCGGGAAGGATAATCGGCTGTTGCAACACCAAACCGATTTGCGAACGCAAATCCTTCAAGGCAAACTCGCGCAAATCCACTCCGCCCAATTCAATCGAGCCGCTGACAGGATCGAAAAAGCGCGGCAGCAAATTGAGCACGGTCGTCTTTCCCGCGCCGCTTGGCCCAACAATCGCCACACGCTCCCCTGCCCGGACCGTGAAGCTGATCTGATGCAGAATTTCGCGACCCGGTTCGTAGCCGAACGAAACATTTTTGAATTCAAGGTTGCCTTGCGCTGCGAAATTCTTTTTCTGCGAGCGGTTTTCTTTTTCAACAATTTCTTCCGGCGCGTCTAAAATTTCAAAAACCCGGCGCGTGCCCGCGCCCGCGCCCGACACCGTGGCGCCGATGTGAGAAAGCTGATTCAGCGGCTCGTAAAGTTGAGCCAGGTACGCGATGAAAATCAACAGTTCACCCACGGTGAGACGGCCCGCCAAAACCTCTTTTGCGCCGAGCCAGGTGATCATTGTCGCGCCTAGACCGAAAAGAAGCGCGAGGCAAAACCAATAGAGCAGTTCAAAACCATGTTGGGAAATACGATATTCTTCCGCAGTAAAAACTTTTTCGTGGAACCGTCTTTTTTCCAGATCTTCTCGCGTGTAACTCTGAATCAATTGCATCGAGGCGATACTTTGTTGCACAAGCGAAGTCACTTTGCTGTCCGCCTGTTGCGCCGCATTCGCGCGTTGGCTCATGCGTGCTCCGAAAATTTTGATCACCACAAAAAGGAACGGCACCAATGCAAGCGCCGCGAGCGTCAGTCGCCCATTCAATTTTGCCATCACGAAAACCATCAGTAACAAAGACAGAAATGCCGTGACGAAAGTGATGGCTCCCTGCTGGAACAAGGTTTGAAACGCGTAAGTGTCCCACGAAGCTCGATAAATCAAATCGCCGGAATCAGCCCCCTGATGAAAGCGAAGCGAGAGGCGCTGCAACCGCGCAAAAACTTCGTTGCGAACTCGCGTCAATCCCCGCAAACCAATTTTGATCGAGAGAAAATTTTGGATCGCGGAAAAGCCGCCTTGCGCAAAATGCAGGGCAAATATTGTTCCGCTTAGCATTGCGAGCCAGGCGGTTTTGCCGATGGAGAAATTCTCAAGGATGCTCGGAAACGGTTTCGTTCCGAGGACGGAATCAACAATCAGAGCGAGGGGCCAGGGCTTGAGAACATTCAAACCGATGCTGGCCAGCATGATGAGAAAAACCAAAACAAGGCGGGGCGCATCCGGTCGGAAATAGGCAAACGCGCGAAGCAGATTTTTCATTTTGCGGGAGGTTAGACGCAAGCCGGCGGACGAAACACCAGAAATTTTTTCCGGTCCGGTAAGTGGTGGAAAAACATCACGGCATTAGTGCTGCAGGTTGGCTCGGTACTTCACCAGGAAAACCACGCCGATCACCACAAAAACGAACAGCAAGAAAGCCATGCCCCAGGCAATCCCCTTGAAGAGCCGCGCTTGCTCAAACATCTTTTGCGTTCGCTGCTGCTCTTCCGCTTTGAACAACGCAAATTGCGCTTCGAGGGCCATCGGTTCGGCAAGATCTTCTTTCAACTGCAAGGTCAACCAAGTCGGAGTGACATCCCCAAAAACTGCCGGAACCTTCGCGCGAGCTTCTACGGAAGGTTCGATGAACCCACAATTCTTTTTCCAAAACGGCGCGGTCTCGTCGGTCCAAAGTCGAAACAATCCATGGTTGGCGGCCACACTACAAAGCCGTTCCCAAAGCAGCGGGCGCAATTGATCGGTCAACCCAAAATCGGTGTAGGCTTCGCTGTGAATTTTGCCTTCAGATCCGGCGATCTGCATCCCAATGGCACCCACGATATTTTCACCCGGCCCTTCGACGACTTGAAATTCGGTGAACCGCTTTTCCAATTGCGCAGAGGGCAAAATCGAGGCGTTCCAAAGTAAAACCAACTGGTCCAAATCATCCGTCGTGGCACGGCGCACGCGATAATTTTCTGAATTCATTTCGCGCAATTTAACAAACAAACGGAACCGGGCGATAATTTTTTCAACGCTTTACCAAAGCGGCAACCGGGTTGCCTTAACCGTTGTTCCGAGCGGAAATAAGAATCTCAACAGGGTTTCAAAATAAAGTATGGCGACATTTTAAAAAAATTTCCTCCCTGGTGCCTTTGCGTTATCCGTTTCACCTCCCGCCTACGGCGCCACCGCGCGGAAGAACCGTTTTGGAAGATTCAAATTCGTCGCGAATTGAAACGATGCATTCGAAGTGGAAAGATTCGTGGAAATATTGATCCAATTCGTCAGGTTTGTGGACGATTGTATTTTGTAGGTGCGCTGCGGCATCGCGGCAAATTTCAAAAGAATGACGCGGTTGGACGCAGCTTGATTGGTGGACAAAAAGGTTATCGAAGCACTGATCGCCACCGGGTTTGCCGCGAAGTTAATATTGCTGACGCTCAACCCAGCGACCGGATTTTCCGCATTCGTTCCAACTATCACCATTTGGTTCGACGGATTGAATCCGGCTCCAATCACAGTTGGAGCGACCACGTAACTCGAAGTCGGCAAACCAGAAATCGTGTAATATCCATTCGTCGTAGAAACGCCGGACTGTGAACCTGCGTTCACTTGAATTCCCACCAGCCCATTGGTCCCTTCCGTAATTCGTCCGCTGATTCGGTAGGTCGGAATCAATTCATACGCACCGACGTCGCAATTGGTTCCCTGCGGACGTTGGATGCCGCGCTGATCGAATCCGCCGCAAAGACCCGGATCACCCGCATCCACGGCCGGACTGTTCGTGCGCAAAGCCATCGTCAAAGTTGACCCGCCATTGTTCGCGATGGCGGTCAACAACGGATCCAGACTGTTCCTGCTTTTGAACGTGGACGTAAAACTGCAACTGCTGTCGGAACAAATATTGTAACCGCCATCCGTAACCCCGCCGGAACAACTCGGTCCCGAAAGACCTTTGGCCATAATCGTGTTCTGTAGAAAAATTGTTCCGCTGAGCCGGTAAGTATTTCCTCCCAGAGTTTGGCCGGTCGAACCGTTGTTTTCAGAGAAATTTGGATTCACACCGCCCGCTCCTCCCACTGCGTTGTTTGTTCCGAACGTGCTGGTGATGATGGTCACGCTGTTCGAACTATAAATCGCGCCGCCACTCCCGCTGCCGCCATTGCCGCCGCCCAAAAAATTTCCACTGTAAACATCGCCACCTTTTCCACCTTGCGACGCATTTTGCGAGAAGGTGCTCCTGTCGATCATCACCGTCCCAAGATTGTAAATGCCACCGCCATTTCCCGCGCCGCCGTTATTCCCACTTTTATCAAAGCCGGCGTGTTGCGTCAGTCCACCGACCACGGAGTTGGTGAAGAAGGTTGAATTCGTAATCATCACCGTGCCGAGATTGTAGATGGCTCCACCCAAGGCGCTGGAACCAGTTCCGCCCGAACCGGGTGAGCCAGGGAAGGAGGCCACGCCACCGCTGCCACCTGCCCCGCCATCGCCGCCGGATGCGTGATTGCCGGTTACGGAACTGTTGAAAATGAGAACCGTTCCACCATTGTAAATCGCCCCGCCGCGAGCCGGTGCGCCGTTGCCACCGTTGCCACCGTTGCCGGCGAATTGCCCCGCGCTCCCGCCGTTGCCGCCCACTCCACCGTCGCCACCCGAAGCCGCGTTGCTGGAGATCGTGCAATTCACAAAAACGTTCGTTCCGGCCAGATTGTAAATGGCGCCGCCCATTCCGGTCGTGCCAGCCAAACCATTGCCGCCGTTGTTGCCGGTTGAACCATTGCTTCCCGCCGCGCCGTTGGTGCCGCTCGCCTGGTTGCCCGAGAGAACGCAGTTGGTGAGAATCACATTGCCGCCGGAATTGTAAATCCCCCCGCCGTTGGTGCTTCGCCCGTTTAAAAGATTGAGGTTGGCCATCATCAGTGTTGCATTGCTCGCCACATTGAAAAGGCGCACGGTATCGTCTCCGCTAATGGTGATGGAAAGATTCGAGCCGTTCACAAAGACGTCGTTGGTGATCTGGAGCGTGTTCGTCAAAATTAACGTGGAGGTCGCAACAAACGTGATCTCGCCCCCGTTGTTCAACGCCTTTTGAAAATTCACCTGCGTGACGTTGGTAATGATCTCGCCTTGGGCAACGCTCAATATTCCGAGAATAAAGAACACCGCCAGGAAACGAGCGCCAATCCGACCGTAAATATGTGTTAGAACTGATTTCAAGAGCGTTGCTTGATACCCAAACACCAGACAATTAACAAAGTTTTTCGCGTTTGCATCAGCCAGCAAATTGACAGCCCGGATTTTTACTGCAAATGTGCTGCCATGAAACGGTCAACTTTCGGCAAATCTCTTCTGCTCGCCACCTTGGTTTTATTCTCCTGCGCAACCATGCAGGCGGCCGACTGGTATCGCTGGCGTGGCCCTGATCTCAACGGCATCTCCACCGAAAACAATTGGCAGCCGAAATGGCCCGCCGAAGGCCCGAAACAACTTTGGAAAGCCAGCGTGGGAACCGGCTTCTCCTCCGTCTCCGTCAGCCAGGACCGGGTTTACACAATGGGCAATTTGGACAATAAAGACCACGTATTCTGTTTCGACGCGGACACCGGAAAACAAATCTGGAAACATTCTTACGATTGCCTCCTCGACCCGAAATATTACGAAGGCGGGCCAAGCGGCACCCCTACGGTGGACGGCGAAAATGTTTTTACGTTCAGTCGCAAAGGAGATTTGTTCTGCCTCGAAGCGGCAAGCGGAAAAGTAATCTGGTCAAAAAATATCGCCAAAGAACTCGGCGCCGAGATTCCGACCTGGGGTTTTGCGGGATCGCCCTTCGTTGAAAAAAACCTGCTCATCCTGAACGTCGGCAGCGCCGGAACCGCTCTGGACAAGGCCACCGGAAAAGTCGTTTGGACCAGCGGCAAGGAAGCGGGCGGCTATTCCACCCCCATCGCATGCGACTTCAACGGGCAGCGGTGCGTCACTCTTTTCGGCGCAAAATCCGTGTTCGCCGTCGCAGTGAACGATGGAAAAAAAGTTTGGGAACACGTCTGGAAAACCGAATACGATGTCAACGCCGCCGAGCCAATTGTGGCCGGCGACAAAGTTTTTATTTCCTCCGGCTACAACCACGGTTGCTCGCTTCTGCAAATCAAAGACCGCAAAGCCACCGTTCTTTGGGAAAATAAAAATATGCGCAACCAGTTCAACAGTTGTGTCCTGCTGGACGGATTCCTTTATGGCTTCGATGGCAACGCCGGGCCAAAAGCAGATTTGAAATGCCTGGAACTCAAAACCGGCGCGGTAAAATGGTCCGAGGAAAAACTCGGCGCAGGCGCATTGATGGCAGCCGACGGCAAACTGATCGTGCTCAGCGACAAAGGCGAATTGATCATCGCCGACGCTTCTCCCTCCGCCTTCAAACCCATTTCCCGCGCCCAAGTGAACGGCGGAAAAAACTGGACCGTCCCCGTTCTCTCCAACAACAAGATTTATTGCCGCAACGCCAAAGGCGATCTGGTTTGTTTGGACGTAAAAAAATAATTGTCCCCATCACCCACGGCCCGCTTTGGATTGAACCTTCGCCTCCTTCGCCCCTTCGCGGGACAACCTCTCTGCTCATCCATTCAAATAAGCCCGGCACCCGGGTTCCTAATCTTAATCTTAGAGTTTGTTTGAAAACTCGCCCGGTGAGGACACCGGGCCTACAAGTGGTCGTGCTTTCCGCCAAAACTTGCAGGCCGCGTGCCCTCACGCGGCGGTTCGAGAGAGTTTTCAAACAAGCTCTTAACCGAATCCATGCAGTTCGGATTTCTTTTAACCACGGATGGACACGGATAAACACGGATCAGCAGCCAGTAACGGTTTCAAGATGTCTCCCACCAAACGGTGCGCCTTCAACCTTGCGGCTGAACTTATCGACCTGACCTCGGTACGAGTCGCGGCGCTTCCTCTCTCTAGGCTCGAGGGTTGGAGTAACTCCTTCCTCTTAACG
>JAYVSV010000019.1:0-11769 GCA_043775015.1 Verrucomicrobiota bacterium | reverse complement strand
CAGTCATCGCACCCGGTTCAAAGTCCGCTGGCGCTCTCCAAGGCGCGATTTTCCCCGCATTATTCCCGCAGCACACCATTGGCCGAACACTACTGGCGGCCCGCGTGCAGATTCGGGCGGCCCGCCCGAATCTTCGTTCCACAAACTTCTCCTGTGGGCATGGAAAAAAGTGTGTGCGATGAAAACCACACGCCAGCGGCGTGCGCTCCGCGGATTTCATTGTCCCACGCGTTCCAACTTCGGAGTTCGGGTTAAATCAGCCGATACGCCGCTGCCAAGGTTGGCACTCCGCGCAAGTGGAAGTTTCGCTCAAAATCCGTCACCACAGAACTGAGTTCCAACGGCGTTTCCGTTTTCTGGAACGCGCTGTTCCCGTCGAAAACGCGCGTCATTTGATCGAAGTAATCGGCATCGTCCGTTCTCAAGAAAATGGTTCCTCCCGGTTGTAATATTTCTTTTGCCAACACCGTGAAGTTCTCGTTGATCAAACGGTTTTTCCGATGTTTCCGCTTCGGCCACGGGTCGGGAAAATAAACGTGCAAGGCCACGACAGATTTTTTCGACAGCAAAAATTCCAGAAGATAAGCGGCTTCGATTCGCACCAGGCGCAAATTGGTCAGCCCGACCCGCAATCCTTTTTTGTTGATCTTGCGCAAGCGTCCGAGCAGCCGTTCGACGCCAATAAAATTATACTCGGGATGTGCTTGAGCATACCGGGCCAGAAACGATCCGTCGCCCGAACCGAGCTCCAGTTGCAGGGGTTGCGCCTTCGGAAAAATCTTCGCCGGATCAATGCGCTCGACGATCGATTCCAGTTCATGAATCAGCGTTGCTGTTGGCTTGGGGGTTGCGATTAAATCACTTTGCATTCAGCAGAAATTACGGGGCGCAGCACCAACACCAAAGAGTAAAGTTCCAACGTTGCGGAATAGTTTTCGCAAACTTAGATTAGCCCGGATGAAAACTTTAGTGATTCTGCTCGTTGGCGCGGCCATCGGGATTGGTGCTTACATTTTTTTTCGCGGCTCGGGTGGCAAATCGTCGCTGGGCCGGGCCGGGGATCGCATTTCCGACGGCGCGGGTGAACTCAAAGACAAATGGAATGCGAACGTCGATCTCGATTCCAACAAGATCAAAGATGAACTGGCACGCACTGGGAAGGTCATTCGCAAAAAAGCGGAGCAGGCCGGGTCAGCCATTTCGGACGCGACCGCCGACGCGCGAATTACGACTGCGATCAAAGGAAAGCTGGCCTTGGAATCCGATATTTCTTCTCTAAAAATTTCGGTCAACACCACGGGCGGAGTCGTGACGTTGTCCGGCACCGTTTTTTCGCATGAAGCGATTCAAAAAGCGATGCAACTCGCGCTCGCCGTCGATGGCGTGACGCAGGTGATTTCTTCGTTGCAGGTTAAGCAGTAACTGCGCTCTGATCGCTGGGGGTTAGAGCCTTTTCAGTTTCAAGTTCTTGAGCGCTGTTGAGGTTTGCCAGGTCGCAATGCCGAGTGGAATGGAGTTTTCGATTTCACCGGCGCGCATCGCCACTTTTCTTCCGGTGATCTTAACATCGACGAAACTTTCTCCATCAACCCATGCACTAATATTATCCGGCGTGACTTGAAGGCGCACGTGATACCAGCGATTTGGAGCGAAATAGGAACTTTTGCTCGTGTCGTTTTCAGAAGCGTCCGCGCCATCCAGACTGGAGATCCCGACTACATTTCCGCCCCAGCCGCCGAGGATTAACGTGCAAAAGGAATTGTTCACGGGGAAAGTCAGGCCGCAGAAAAAATCACTTCCTTCCAGCTTCATTGCGTCGAGTTGGATTTCGTAATTGGTCTTCGGCAAAACGGCGGCATTGGTCCAATGAATACCGCTGAGTTCCGCGCCCATGCCGATTCGAATTTCGTTATTGCGCACGATGATTTCTCCATGTCCGCCGAAATCGGTCGCGCGCCAACCGCCTAAATTTTTTCCGTTGAACAAATCCAATTCGCGCGGGCCTGCGCTTGATTCGATTTGCGCGGCGGCAGGAGGTGTTGGAGAAATTTTGGAAACTGTTTTTGTGGCGCAACCGGAAAATGAAAACAGCGTCAGCAAGATTGAGCTGACCGCATTGAAGTAGAGGAAAGATCGTTTCATTTCTGAAAACTATTTTCTGAAATGCATTTGGGAAAGACCTTTTGTGTTAAGTTTCACAAGATGCATCCGTTGTTCGCACGTTCATTGGATCGACTGGTCATCCGGCTGGCGGCCCACGCCATGACGGAAACTGATCATCTGCCGCACCTCGCCGAAGCGATGGCGTTGCTGAATCATCCTGATTTTTTTTGCGATTCCGTGCATAGCCCCGGTGATTTTCAATTCGTCACGGGCCGTCATTTTCAATTTGGCTCCATGATTTCCACCCCTTGGGAAAAAAACAATCTGGTGCGCGGACGTTTCTTCACCTGTGCCCGCGCATGGCAAAACTTTCCGACCGTCATTCTGTTGCACGGTTGGAACGACGAGATCGGTTACCGATGGCGCTTGCCGTTTGTGGCCAGACGATTGGCTTGCCAAAAGGTAAACAGTGTGATGCTTGAATTGCCCTATCATTTACAGCGCCGTCCAAATACGCCTGGCGCAATCAATAATTTTATTTCCCAGGACTTGTGGCGAATGGTCGAAGCGACTCGGCAATCAATCGCCGACACGCGCGCAACCGTGAAGTGGCTCGCTGCGGCCGGTAACAGTCGAATCGGGCTGTGGGGAACATCGCTGGGCGCCTGGTTGACCGGACTGATTATTGGTCATGAACCGCAGTTGAATTTCGCTGTCCTGACGACGCCGGTCACCCAATTGGAACGCGCAATCAATGAACTCGCTTTCTGCGCTCCGATTCGACGCAGCTACGCGAATTCCAATCTATCGCTCGCGACCTTAAACTTGGTTTCACATCCACCGAAAATCCCGGTCTCAAATATTTTGATTCAAGAAGCGGAACACGATTTATTCGCACCGAAAGATGCCATCGAAGACCTCTGGGCCGCGTGGAGCAAACCAGAAATTTGGCGTCTGCGCCACGGTCACATCAGTCTGCTCACCTCGATGCCTTTGATGAATCGCACCGTGCGGTGGATCGCAGAAAAATCGCGCTCTGAAATACGATAAGCTTTGGTCGCGTTCAGATTTGCAACGGCTTCACTCTTTTCGAAACAAACAGGCTTCCGCTCAAATAAAATCGCAGAAACAGTTCCGCCGCTTTGGTAATCCCGCCGCGCGCCGTCGTTTGAATTGGCCCGCGCTCTTTGAAAAGCACTCGATCTCGGGATTTTGTGAGATGATCATCGCCGATTTTACCGAGCACAAATCGACCGCGCCCAACACACGTTTGATCATGATTTCTTCCCGAAGATGATTGATCCGCCAGATTCCTCACGCAGTGCGATTTGACGCTTGATTACAACCGGTTTGACTCGGTGAGCGTTTTAATGTTTTGTAGGTGAATCTCGGATTAAGCTTATTAAGCAGTTCAACAGTTTAAACATCAGTCAATTATTTATGAACATACGCAAATCATTCCTTAAACATTTCCTGACCTCCGCTTCGTTGGCGGCGATGACGCTGGTATTCGGCGTCCTGAGTTCGACTGTCTGGGCGGCAGACAATGATGTGTCCGGCACGTGGAAATCCAGTTTCACTACGCAGGACGGGCAGACCATTGAATCCACCCTCAAACTCAAGCAGGACGGCGACAAAGTGAGCGGCACGGTCGTTGGCCGCGACGGCAATGAAACCCCGCTGGCTGAAGTCAAGTTAACCGGCGACCAGCTCGCCCTCAAATTGATCCGCGAACGGAATGGCGATAAGATTACGGTGAAAGTCACGGCAAAATTGACCGGCGACAACCTCAAGGGCAAACTTGAATCTAATTGGGGCGGTGAAGATCGCACCGCAGACTGGCAAGCCAAGCGCGTGAAAGAAGCAGCCGCTGCTGACGCCACGGGCGATTGGAAGTATGACATTACTCTCGAAGGTGGCAATGTTCTGAATCTCGTCCTCAACCTCAAGCAGGATGACAACAAAGTGACCGGGAAAGTCAGCATGGGTGACTTCGAAGCCCCCATTACCGATGGCAAGGTGGACGGTGATGCTATTTCGTTTAAAATCCTCGTCGAGCGCGATGGCACGAAATTTACCTCCAAATACAATGGCACTTTGGCCGGCAATGGAATCAAGGGAAAGATTCATTCCGATTTTGGCGGGGAAGATCACCAATATGACTGGAATGCGAGCCGCGAGAAAGCCGTTGCCAGTTCATCCGCCAATGCCGCTGGCACTTGGAAATGGGCCATCACGACAGCAGACGGGGAATCGATAGATCTCAGTTTGAAATTCAAGCAGGAAGGCGACCAGTTGACCGGTGTCGTGATCATCGGCGACAACGAGACGCCAATCCAGGATGGACTGATTAAGGATCATGAAGTGACTTTACAAGTGACCCGCGAACAGGATGGCAAAACCCTGGTCTCAAAATTCAAGGGCACACTGGAAGGCGATTCCATCAAAGGAAAGATTGATTCCAATTGGAGTGGCGAAATGCGCAATTACCCTTGGAATGCCAAGCGCTCCAGTTAGGTCGGCATCGAAACGATGTCAGAAATCGTGAATACCGCAACGCGATAACCGGGGCGGCGCAACTCACTTCAATTCTGTTGGACTTTCTTGAAACAGCTTGCCATTCACTTCGACCGCAATAAAATCTTCACACATTCTTTGTGGAGAGATGGCTGAGTGGCCGAAAGCGCAGGTTTGCTAAACCTGTGAAGGAGTAATCCTTCCGAGGGTTCGAATCCCTCTCTCTCCGCCACTTTCATTTTTCCCAAAACCAGGGTCAAACCGGCAACGGAGCGGGTGCGGAATATTAGTAATTCCAGCCCTTTTTTTTGATGCAATCTTTGATCGATCCCAATGACGGCGGCAGACTCAGACCCAATTCATTCAGGTTTCCCCGATTCAGTGGACACCCCCAAACCCCATGTCCACTGAATCGGGGAAACCTGAATGAACTTTGTTTGGGATTGCCCCCCGTCCAAGGGCTGACAAACTTGGAACTGGTCTGGCCACCGCGACAGGTTGGTTTGGGATTGCCCCCCGTCCAAGGGCTGACAAACTCAAAAACTCGGGCGCGAGCAATTCTTCGTGGTTTGGGATTGCCCCCCGTCCAAGGGCTGACAAACTCGTTTCGTTGACGGTGAGCAACACGTCGCTGTTTGGGATTGCCCCCCGTCCAAGGGCTGACAAACTCGTCTTTCGACGCTCAACTCCATCGCCACGGTTTGGGATTGCCCCCCGTCCAAGGGCTGACAAACTGCATATCGAGATGGATGCCGATGCTCTTGAGTTTGGGATTGCCCCCCGTCCAAGGGCTGACAAACTTTTTTGCAGGCATAACAAAGCATTTTTTTTGTTTGGGATTGCCCCCCGTCCAAGGGCTGACAAACTGCGGGAGCTTTGCGGATCGGCGAGGATGTCGCTTGGGATTGCCCCCCGTCCAAGGGCTGACAAACTGGCTTCGCGCTCGCCTGCCAGATGGTCGGCGTTTGGGATTGCCCCCCGTCCAAGGGCTGACAAACTCGGAGCGGGTTTGACGAACTGGCCTTGGGCGTTTGGGATTGCCCCCCGTCCAAGGGCTGACAAACTCGCTTTTAAATTCCAAGATCAGTTTTTCCAGTTTGGGATTGCCCCCCGTCCAAGGGCTGACAAACTATCCTCCGAGTTAAACATCCCTCTCCGCGCGTTTGGGATTGCCCCCCGTCCAAGGGCTGACAAACTGGGTTGACGGCGGAAAGCGGTTCGAATAGTTCTTTTGGGCGAGTTTGATTCAACCTTTGGACGGGGGGCATCATCTCAAATATGTTGACCAACCTGCGGCACTGTTTATCACCCGCAGGCAACGAGGTCTTGAACGGCACTGACGAAAGTCGGTGCCGTTCTTCATTTAGCTCCGAACTCCGCAGTTGGGTAGCGCACGCGGCCCGCGTGCTGGCTTGGGCGGCTCGCCCAAGCTTCGTTCCACACTTCCGCCCGGGATCCACTGGTGGCAAAAAGTTTGTGAGATAAAATTTTCGGTGGGCCACCGAAAATCGCACGCCAGCGGCGTGCGATTTTCGGATTTCTTCGTCCCACATGTTCCCAACTTCGGAGTTCGGGTTTAGAAGAACATCATTTGTTCGGGCATATCTTCCGGGGCGGTTTTTTTTGCACCGCGAACGACGATCATTCTTCCCCATTGCGCATCGGTGATGAGCAGTCCGCGCACTTCTCCCCGATCAGGAATATGAGAGCGCAACCTGCGGACTTGGGTATCTACTCGATCTGCTGAACCGCACGGACGCGCATAGACACTGAATTGCACCATCATATAACCGTCCTTGATGAGATCGCGGCGGAAGTTGGATGCGTCGCGCCGTTCTTCCGGTGTTCCGACCGGTAGATCAAAGAATACCATTACCCAGGCCATACGATATTTGCTGCACACCGGATCGCGTCCTTGTTTGCCACGAGATTTGCGGCGCGTCGGTGCTTCGGCAGCGGTTGAGGGTTGAAGTTGAAACGGCGATTCTAGCGGAGAAATATCGGCACCCTCACCCGTCCTAGCGGACACCCTCTCCCCATCGGATGGGGAGAGGGACGGGGTGAGGGGACGTTCGTATCGGGAACGGCGTGGTCGTTCGTCGGGTAACAATTCCTCGTCTTCGGGATTGTTGGGTTCGTCACTCACGGCAGCATGGGAAATTTTAACTGCGTGGGCAGGCGGGAAAGTGTGGCGTTGGCAAAACTCTGAACGGAAAGATCAATCGCGTTGAGCAGTCGCACTTTGGTTTTACCCATCGGCACTTCTTGTTGGAGTACCGATACAGCCTGCCGCATCCATTCTTCCATCGGGCGTTTGCCGCCTTGCACGAACAGGCGCAACTCACGATCAATCCACGGGCGGAACGGTTCCACCAAATCATCGGCCAGCGCAAAGCTGCTCGCCTTGGGAGTGTGGGCGATGCCGATGGCAGCGATGAATCCATGTGCAGCAAGGGAACGCAAGACGGCGGTGCGAATGATGGCGTAGCCGTAATCCAACATTCCATTCACGCCTTCGCGGGTGCCGGGAACGCGATTGCGTTCCTCGGTTTGCTGCCATTCACTCAAGCGGGGCAGAAGATGTTTCCAGTAATGACGCGCGGCGCGGGATTCGCAGGCGTTGGGAGTGTCAGATCTGAAAGCATCACGTTGAGAAGCGGTGATGGTGGCGAGGGATGGTTTTATATTTGTAGGAGACGAGGTAACGAGACTCTGACTATTTTCCGGGTTTGGTTTGAGCCTCCTCACGTCGTCTCCTACAGGATTCGGATTCTCACATCGCTTCGCGATTTCACTCAATACGGTGTGAGCGCGTTTGAGATGCGCGAGATTGGCCGCTTGATTGCGGACCTTGGCGGTGATGATTTGCCGCCACATGGCGGTCTTCCATTCCGGCGTCCATTCAATTTGCCGACGAAGCAGTTCAGTATTTGTCGCGCGATAGTAGGGCAGGGTGAGGGCGCAGGGTTCAAACTTCTCATTGCAGACGATCATCAAGACATTCAACTCCGCCATCCGCCGCAATGCGCCCGCCGTGACGGACATATCCTGCGCCGCCGCCACAATCACCGCGATATCTGACAACGGCACGGTGCGTTCCGTGCCTTTCTCAGTGTCCGTGATGTGAAGCTGATCCAGCTTACACCTAACCCGGAGGTTGTGACTGAGCAGATGGAGGATGTGATAGCTCATGGATTGATTTCAAATTTGAGATTTCAGATTTCAAATCCAAGGGTGGTGATTCATGAACTCGTCGCTAGAGTTGCGCGTTTATCCGATTGGTTTCGGCGGGTTAGGAAATGGGGCGGGCTTGAATTTTGTCTTGAGCATCTGGGTGAATGCTTCCGCCTTTTTTTGCTGCACAGAACGCTGGCGCGTGGCCGAGTTCAACCGCCGCTGTCCTTCAATGGGTGAATCTTGCAAATTCGCCGCCCACGCCCGCAACTGGCGTGAGCAGGATTCGGCAATGGATTTCAAATCTGAAATTTGAGATTTCAAATGTTTGAAGCGGCCTAGTCGTTCCATGAGGCAGAGCATGGAACGCACTTCCCCCGCCGAGCCACGGGCGATGTACAGGAAGGCGAGCAGTTCCGCCGTGGTGCCGCGCTCAAACCCCTCTGCGATGTTGTTGGAGACGGACACAGATGCCCGCTCTATTTGATCCCTTAGACTGTATTGCTTTTGAAAAGCGTCATTCTCGGTGAACTCATAAACCCGTTGCCCAAGACGGATGGCTTCTTGCCAGACCGGAAGTTCTTCAAAGCGTTGGTAGGTCATAGTTTGATTTCAAATTTCAAATCTGACATTTCAAATCAGCCCCGCCAACCCGCAGCTCATTTCTGAGCAGATGGAGGATGTGGTAGCTCATAGCCGAGGACTCGAATGAAATCTGCCCACATGGGTTGCAAACCTTTTTTTCCGAGGCCAAATGAAATGATGGCTTCTTCTTTATTTGCGACGTGATGAGGCAATAATTTTAACTGCATTTGTCCTGTCACCAGCACGCGATATTTCCCTGGCGGCTGGCCCGCAGAAAAAGCCGTTTTAGTTTCCACCACCATGCCGCGCCGGATGACCAGAATGGGTTTGGTGTTTTGCTTAATCGGCTTTTCGCAAACCAGCTTGTCTCCCTTCCAATGAGGAATAAAGACCGGGACGAACGATTTTCCATCCTCTGCGAGAAAAACCTGCACTTCTTTGAAGCCGGTGCGTTTCACAAAGGCATGAGTTCCGGGGCTGAACGGCACGACGGCACTGTCATCTTTCACTGAAATCAATCGCACATTACGAATGGGAATCCTGATTTCTTTCGGCCAAGAGAATGTCGGGTAATTGTCAGCCCGCCATTTTTGGAAATGCGAAAAGCAAAGTTTGTTGGTGAAGTTTGCTGGCAGGCAACCCTTGGTCATTTTCAGTTCCGTTTCAATGTTAATGGAATCTTCGGAATAGCGTGCCCAAGCCGCTTCGCAATAAATGCCGAGTTCTTTCGGCCAAATCCATTCCAGATTCTTTGGCGTCAAAGTCGTAAAGACTTCGCGTGCAACGTAGGTATCTTTCGCCTTTTTGGAATAGAGGGTTGTTGCATAGGCTTGCTGATGTTTGCTCCGGGAAACATGATGTCGCACCACCACCTTCTCAATTTCCTTTTTCACCACCTCGTGCATCTGGCCTTCTTTGGGGAACAGAGGATTGGCGGCTTTGCTGCGTTGCTTCTCATCCTGAGTCCACCAGCCGTGTCTGCCGAATTGGTCTTTTGCTCCGTGAGTCCGGTGAGCAAGCCAAGGCAAGGTGCAGGCGATGACCATTGCATCCAGTGCGTGATGCCGGAGATCACCCCGGTTCTTTTCGCTGAACTGTTTTTGTTCTGCTTCAGAGAGTTCGTCCCAGCGTGTGCCGTTCGGGAGCGGATGGAGAATTTGATTCAGTCCCCAAGCCTTGCGCAACCGGCTGGTGAGTTGGCCGTTGGTGACTTGGAAGTTTAGTGCCGGATTAAGTTTTTCTGGTGTCGGATCACGACCATCTTCGCCGAGCCAGCCTAGTTGTGTGAGTGCAATGTGGCGGATAACACGAGCGATATACGCCGTGTGTTGCAAGTCGGCTTTTTGTTCAATCAGTTCTTCGGCTTTGGGACTGAGAAAGATTTCAAGTTTGCGCCCGGTGAATGTTTTCTCCGCGTTGTCTTTCATGGCTGCCCATTGCCCTGTCCCACTGAAAGCATTGAATGGCGTGCGGTCTCCCTTCAATTCCCGGTTACATTTAATGTGAGCGACGGTGAGATTGTAGAATTCGTTGCAATCCACCACGGAACGAGGAACGAGATGTTCAATGTCGGCACCATGCCCCAAGTCAGTCCGGGCGATGGTTTCCAAACAGAAGGGGCAACGTCCTTTGGCTTCCATCCACAGGCGATAACGCTGAATTCCGTTCCGAGAGGTGGATTCATTGTTGGCTGCTAAATCCTCCCGCGCGTTCAGGCGTTGCTTGCGGAATTCTTCATTGCGCTTGTTTAGCTCATTCTTGTTCTTCTGACTCAGAGCCAGACTGCGCACCGCTTCCAAGACAATCATGTCCGGTGGGCCAAAGCGTTTGACCATCTGCATCAGCATCCGGCGAAATAACACCAGCCGATGCCGCACGAGCGGATGTTTGATGTCCGCAAGATAGCGGTTTAATGCTTCATCAGCAGTCTCACCTTTACGTCTCAAGATTGGTTGGGGTGGATCAACTCGGTTGCCTGCTGCGATTTCTTTCCGAATGATTTCAAGTGTAGGAGATGAATATCTGGCGCGACCGCTGCCGGTTTCGGGCGTGAGTGGCTTCTGACCTTCAACGAGCAAGAACTTTTCACTGAATGGTTCCGCAAGTTTTTTCAGGCGCGCTTCTGTGACTTTGCCTTTCTTGTTCCATTCGTTCCGCAAATTATCAATGAAGATTGGGAATTGAATTCGTGGGTCGAGCTTCTGTCGCGTGTTTGCATCCAAGACGCGGAAATTCATCAAGGCCAATTCCCATTGCGCTTTGGTGAACGCTTCCTTGTTCTTGCGCACGACATGCAGCGGGCGGCCTTGTTCATCTACCGGCTGAAATGAATCCAGAGCAGGTCCGCGATTGTCGAAACGCGGCCAGCGCAATCCGAGGATGCCGGGGTTGCGTGCGCCGGTGGCATTAAAGAAGACATGGAAACCTTTCACTTCTCGGGAATCGCCAAACAGAAGCTTGTCCGCGCTTGCGGTGAGTTTCGGGAATTGTTTTTCCTGCGCTTTGACGATGGCAAGGAATTCATCTCGTAACACCTCGCGCGGCCAATAAATTTTGCGGGACCAATTAGTTGTCGGGCTATTTCCAATTCTGGCTTTTTCTTCGGCAAGAAACTGGCAGGGATGTTTGTCGCCGAGCTTTGCCTTCATCTCTTTGACCGCTTCTTTAATTATCCCTTCTTCGTCATCTTTCTTTGGCTTGGCATTTTCCTTGGCTGCCTTCTCCACGTTTGCCCACGGAACCTTGCTGTAACCGCGCCGCTTGAAAAGGTGGGCGAGCGCAGCGTGGAGTTCTCCCGGCTTCAACGCTTCACCGTTGAGGGCGCGGAGTCGGAGAGAAATGGGATCGTGTGGCTGGATTACCGGTTTGGGTAAGCCAAGATTCACCAGTTCATCGGCAAACCATTTGCGCCGAGCTTTACGGCTGCGGAGCGTTCGGCGTTGGCGACGCAGATCGCGACGTTTGCTCAAGTCACTGCCTTCGCTATCGCAAATCAATACGCCCACGTCTTTGAACTCTGCGCCTTTGCGGACAGCATAGCCAATCGAGCCAGTGCCCACGTCGAAGCCAAAGACGAGTCCGTTAAAAAAATCAGTAGAAGAAGAGTTTTTCATAATTCCCGGGAATGCTGGCAATCTTCTATTGGTATATTTTAGATTAGGCAATATTGATTTCTTAAGAATGCAGCAGTAGATGGATTTTCTGCTTAATCACAGTCACATTGCAGTAAGTTGACCTGCCAATCTTCCCGCAGCAATTTGGACTTCGGAAGCAGGTCCCGAACCCCCCGCCGGGTGTGATTAAAAGTGGGTGAGGCTGAGGAACGCCGCCTTTAGGCGGCAGCCCTGTAGCCCGTTGCCCGCGCTGCCGCCCCGCCACTGCGGGGCGGCG
>JAYVSV010000018.1:0-7594 GCA_043775015.1 Verrucomicrobiota bacterium | reverse complement strand
CCACACTTCCGTCCGGGATCACGGGTGGCAAAAAATTTGTGAGATGAAATTTTCGGTGGGCCACCGAAAAGCGCACGCCAGCGGCGTGCGCTCCCCGGACTTCTTCGTCCCACATGTTCCCAACTTCGGAATTCGGGTTCACGCGGTATTGACCACGGCAGGGAAACAGCTAAACTGATTCAAGCCACGAAATTTTGAATATGCAAACCTACTCCAGCTTGAAGCAAGGACACACAAAGCGCCGGGCCTTTACTTTGATCGAACTCCTTGTCGTGATCGCCATTATCGCGATCCTGGCGGGCTTGCTGCTACCGGCTTTGAACAAAGCCAAAATCAAGGCGCAATCGATCACCTGCGTCAGCAACCAAAAACAACTCGTGACGTCCTGGATTATGTATACCGGCGACTTCAATGATAAGTTAGTTCCAAACTGGCTGGGAAGTCCCAGTGCCTGGATTGACGGGACGGTGGGGAGCGTACATGACCTCCCCGGCGCAACCAATCAAAGCGCCATCCGTAACGGCTTGCTTTTCAAATACAATCCAAACGTTGGAGTTTACCAATGTCCTACGGCCAAAGGTGGCCCCCCGAGTCCAGCATACATGCGTAATGTGACACTGGTGCGCCACTATTCCATGGAAGGTCGGATGGGAGGAGGCGATGGGCAGAACGGCTCATCTGACACGAGTTGGGTTCTAGGATCGAAGTATCCTCAATACAAAAAACTGGCAGAGGTGAAGAATCCATCCCCGTCCGAGGCCATGGTGTTTTTAGACGAAAGCATCCTGACCCTTGACGACGGTTACTTTGCCGTGAATGCGACCAGCCTCAATGAATGGCAGAATTCGCCCACCGTTCGTCATGGCCAGTCCGGCATTTTCGCGTTCGCTGACGGTCATGCAGAACGATGGAGATGGTTGACTCTGCCTAAGGATCAGGACTTATCCGTTAGTGTGACGCAGTACGGGGTAAATACCACCGTGGACTTGAGGCGGGTTCAACGGGCAGTTTTCCGTTAGAGCCAG
This sequence comes from Verrucomicrobiota bacterium, assembly GCA_043775015.1. Taxonomy (GTDB): domain Bacteria; phylum Verrucomicrobiota; class Verrucomicrobiia; order Limisphaerales; family CANJXF01; genus CANJXF01. The sequence goes on along the minus strand of JAYVSV010000018.1, from coordinate 6,569 downwards.
TCTGAAAAGTAGCGGCGCGCACAAATCTTCGTAGCAGCCGACGTGAGGAGGCTCTGACTGAATTCCGATTCGCCGGAGAAGAATGAGCCTCGTCACCTCGTCTCCTACAGGGATTTGCAAACACCTCCGCCAGCGCTTTGAGCACCCGTCCTCCGTAGCTGACTCCTGCGGAGGGTGGATAGCTTTGCTCTGGTTCACCGTTTCCTAAAATTCCATTGAACCGCTAATCTGCGCTTATCTTCGCTGATGAGTGAAGATGAGCGGTTTGAAATCAGAGTTCGGGTTCAAGCGCGAATTCCGGGGGAGCACCCCGGAGCGCGGACCTCTGAGTCCGCGCGTTGCGGCCGGCGAATCTGGAACTCGCGGACTCGGCGGTCCGCGCTCCTGCTGTTCACGGCACGCGCACGGTGAAAAACCGTTGCGGCGTGGCGGGAATGACGGCGTTGGTGAGCGTCACATTGCCAAGCCAGTCAAAGTTGCCGGTGCTGTTCGTGGTCCAGCTTGCGAGGGGCAGTGCGACGTTTGTGGAAGTGAGCAACGTGTAGCCGCCGCCGGGCGAGCCGCCGGTGACGTTGAGCACGAGATTCGTTCCCGATTGCGTCAAACCGCTGATGGCGGGCGATGTTTGCGCCACCACTTTGAGCGAGCCGTTCACGAGCAATTGATTCGTCCACATCAGGCCGGAACTCAGCGCGGGCAACGTCATGGCCGTGAATGCGCCGCTGTAGCTCGTGGCGCTGAAAAGTTTGAAGCTGTCGCCCGCGCTCAACGCGGTCGGGCCGAGATTCGTCACGGTGAACGCGCCGCCGTAGGTGAGCGGGGCGATGACCTGAAGTTCATCATTGGTGAGAGCCAGGCCATTCTTGCTGATATCCATGAGCAACAATCCGGCGAAGATGGGCGAGTTGCTCAAGACAAGCGTGCCGATGGGATTGCCGGGCGAGAGGAGGCCGTAGTTGATGAGCTGGCCGCTGATGATGCCGCTCCCGGCCAAAGTGCCATGGACCTCCACAATGATGGCGGTGACTTTGCCATTGGCGAGGAGCAGCTTGCTCCCGCCAAGAAGCGACAAATAAGAACCCCGCCATTCGCCGCCGTTGGCAATGGTCAATTGATTGCCACCCGCGCCACCCGCGAATGTCAATTGGCTGTCGACTGCCCAAAGTGAATTCGTGCCCGTCACCAGCACGGTGTTGTTGCTGGAGGCAGGGCCACAATTGGCATTAAAACACGCGACAGTCGCACCGTTGCTGATAATCAATTGATTCCAGCTACCGCCTTCGCCGATCACAAGCTCCCCCTCTGGGGCGGTCAAAAGCGAGCCTGGACCGGTGACGATGACTTGATTGCCATTCGCCCCTGCATTACGGCCGATGTAACAGAATGAACCGGCGGCGGTCAGCACTTGACCGCCGTCGGCAATAACAAGCGAGTTGGACGAACCATAGTAGCCGCAGTCCAAGAAGCCATTTGTCCACGACGAGCCTGAACCGGTCACAATGACCTGATTGTTGTTCGCGCCGGGCAAAACCCCCACAGCAGCGTAAGCAACAGCCGCCTGACCGCCGTTGGTGATGACCAGGGAGTTTCCCGAGCCTCCATAACCGATATAGAGCTCAAGGACGGTGTCCCAGCGCGAGCCAGCGCCGGTGACCGTGGCCTGGTTGTTGGTGGCTTGCGCGTTGTAGCCGAGAAATGCGTTGGTGTTGAAGACCCGGCCACCGTTGCTGATGACGAGCGAGTTCGCGTAGCTGTTCGTGCCGATGAACAGGTCGCCAAGGTTGCGCCAGACGGCATTGGTGTTCTGGACCGTGACCTTGTTGTTGCCGGAGAGCGGATTGGTGTGGCCAAGAAAGCCATGGGCATTGGTCACCGTGCCCGGCGCGATGATGTTGAGCGTGGCCTTGCCGGTATTCGTTCCCACGATGAGATTGCCGGGCAAGTTAGTCGCCGTGGTCAGATTGAGCGTGCCGCCATCGGCCACGAGCTGGGCGCGGAGTGTGGCTGGCGCAAGCGCGAGCAGCAGGGCGGCGAGCACAAAAGCGGGGAACGGCGCGCGGCGTTCACGCCGCTTCACCCATCGGCGGCACAGGCAAATTCCGACGGCGCTGGCGGTGAGAGCGTTGAAGCAGGCTGAAGCCCGCGTTCCTGCCGCGAGGAAACGTTTGCCGAAGGTGGCTACAACTGGAATTGGATTTCGAGTTTTCATACAAAAACAAAACGGCTTCTGACAGTCACGCGCCCCGTGGCGCGGTCAAACTGGGCGATGGGCAGATTGTAACATGCGCAGCCCTGTTCTCAAGCGGAACTTGAGAAAAAGCCGCGCGTCCAAGTCTTCGTTGCAGCCGGGGTCACGAGGCTCTGAATGAATTCGGTCTTTGCGGAGAAGAATGAGCCTCCTCACGTCGGCTGCTAAGGAGTCTTCCCAAACGTCTCCGCCAGCGCCACGGCTTTGAGCATGGCCTTGCTCTTGTTGAAATTCCGTCGAACCGCTAATCAGCGCTGATAATTGGTTAAGGGTTCATTTTGAAAAAGTTTCTGCCAAGGCAACCGCCTTCAACATCGCCTTGGATTTGTTGACGGTCTCTTGAAATTCCGCTTCCGGTTCGGAGTCGTTCACCCAGCCGCCGCCGGCTTGCACGTAGGCTTTGCCGTCCTTGAGCAGCGCGGTGCGGATGGTGATGCAGGTGTCCAGATTCCCGTTGAAGCTGAAGTAGCCCACGCAACCGCCATACGGACCGCGCGCCGTGCCTTCCAGTTCGGAAATCAGTTGCATGGCGCGAATTTTCGGCGCGCCGCTCACCGTGCCCGCCGGGAACGTCGCGCGCATCAGGTCGTAAGGCGTTTTGCCGGCGGCCAATTTTCCCTCCACGCTCGACACGATGTGCATGACGTGGCTGTAACGCTCGATGATCATCAGGTCGCGCACTTGCACGCTGCCGAAATCGCACACGCGTCCGATGTCGTTGCGCGCAAGGTCCACGAGCATGACGTGTTCGGCGCGTTCCTTCGGGTCGGCGAGCAGTTCCTTTTCCAACGCGGCGTCTTCGTCTGGCGTCTTGCCGCGACGACGCGTGCCCGCGATGGGACGAATCTCAACCTTGTTGTCCTCGCAGCGCACATGAATTTCCGGCGACGCGCCGACGAGCGAAAAACCGTCCAGTTCGAGCAGGAACATGTAGGGCGATGGATTCACCGAACGCGCGGCGCGATAAACGTCCAGCGGCGACGCCTTGGTCTCGACGCTGAAGCGTTGCGAGCCGACGACCTGGATGATGTCCCCGGCGGTGATGAATTTCTTCGACGCTTCGACGTTGGTGAGAAATTTTTCCTTCGCGACGTTCGAAGTGAACGGGAGTGACGGCACTTCGCTGGGAACGCTGACCGGATGATAATCGCCGGGCTGTTCGAGCAGCGAAACGAGACGTTCTATTTCCGACACAGCCTCTTCGTAAACGTCTTCCGGTTTGGCGTTCTCGTCCAAAATGGCGTTGACCAAAACGGTGAGCGTTTGTTTGACGCGATCAAAGATGAGCAGTTCATCCGCGATGAGAAAATATAGCGTTGGCGTTTTGAGTTCGTCGTTGGGCGGACGCGGGACGACTGGCTCCACGTCGTGAATGAATTCGTATCCAATAAAACCGACCGCGCCGCCGGTGAAGCGCGGCAATCCCGGCAGCGAGACGGCGTTGTATTTTTTCAGAACGCCCTCGATAACTTCCAAGCCGTCTTGCACGCACTTCTCACAACCGGATTTGTCGTCGGGTTTGACGGCAAATTTTTCCACGACTTTTCCATTTTCCACGACCTCAATGCGATTGCCGGTTTGCTTGATGACCGCGCGCGGATTGCAACCGACGAACGAGTAGCGCCCGATGTGTTCGCCGCCTTCGACCGATTCAAAAAGAAACGATTCGCCCTGCCCGCGAATTTTCCGATAAGCCGAGAGCGGCGTTTCAAAATCGGCGAGAATGGTTCGCGTGACGGGAATGAGATTTCCCTGTTTGGCGAGATTCAGAAATTCAGATTGTGTTGGGTGATACATTACAAAAGCAGCAATAATTTGTGGGCAACTTCGGAGTTAGTAAACTTCAAATACTGACACGCCATCAGCGGGTGTGATTAAAAGAGGGTGAAGGAACGGAGCGCGGACATTCCTGTCCGCCGGGGCTTGGCTAAAATATCAAGCGCTCTGGGCGGAAGGACGCGCGGCCGGACAGGAATGTCCGCGCTCCGTCACCCACTTTTAATCACACCCGATCATGCCTGTGCTGCCGAATTACTAACGCAAATCATCCACCGCTCCCGCAGAATGCGATGTGTCTCCCTTATGGAAGGCGCAGTTGATAAAAACGGCGCGCGTAATTCGTCGCATTGGCATCGATGAATTGATACAAATCCGGCGCAATTTGGGTGGCTGTGCCGATCGCCGTCCAATTGATTAGATTTGTGGAGGCATACACGCTGCCGCTCAGCCCACTGGCCGTCGAGAACTTGAATTGGATCCGTCCGTCGCCGAGTCGTGAGATGCCAGTCAGGCTCGTGGGAAAAGACACCCGGAGCGGAGTTACTTCGGACCATGAATTGCCGACTCGCAACTCGTCCCATTGCATCGCAGCGGGTAAAGAATTTGCACCCGTCGCCACATTCTGGCGGAAGTTGAACCGGTCAATCGTGAGCCCGTCGGTGCCGGTGTTTGCGGAAATGGAATTCGTCGGAGCGGAGCCGGTGCCGAACGCTGACGCATTTGGATTGATCCAGAGAGTGACGGTGTTGGGCGACGTGTTGAAATCATATTTACCCACGAGAAAAACAGTTTCGTTCGTGTGGTATTCTGTGGTGTCGAATGCAGGAGTGGAGGACGCTCCGGCCTTTTGCACACCAAACACGAAGCCCGACGGGGAATTGCTTTTCACCATCAGGCCGAGCGGAAAACTGGTGTTGTTGGTTGCGCCAAAGGCGCCGATTTGTGACGACGCCCCATTCCATCCGCCAGCTCCATATCCGAGATTGTTCATCCTGAAAAGCGCGGAAAAATAAAGATTGCCGCTGTTTACATTCGTTCCGATTAACCGCCGGACAGCAACGCCGGCTCCGCCATTGGTCACACTGTTGCCGATGGAAGCCAACAAGCCCGTATATGAAAGGCTTCCGCCGATAACCTGGGTATCGTTGGCTCCGCTTCCGCCGTATGCCCAGTTCGCGGGCGTGTTACTGCTGACGGGGCTTCCGATGTTTGAGTAGTCAAAGGGTTCGTAGAAAAACGGCTGGCTGGAGAGAACGGTCAAATCGGCGGGTGTGCTGGTCGCAGTTCCCAGTGCGTTGCTCACGAGGACGGAGTAACTGCCTGCGTCGGCATATTGCACATTCGCTTTGGTGTAAGTATTTGCAGTGGCTCCCGGAATGTTGACTCGATTGAATTGCCACTGGTAAGTGAGCGGCGCAGTACCCACCGCGTGTGCGGTAAAGGTTGCATCGGTTCCCAAAAGGTTTGCGCGGCTGGCTGGGTGGAGGGTCAACACAGGCGAACCGGTCACGGGCGTCGATGGCACTCCGACAAAGGAAGCACCATCTGCAAATTTAAATAGCGCCGCATCGCCGCCGTTCAAGTTTAAAACCAATTGCCGAAGACCATTCGTCAGCGTCAGCCATTGCAACTCCGCCGCACTGGTCAGCGGATTCAACATTTCGACGGCGGCGACGCTGCTATGAAAGTTGAGTCTGATTTCCTGGAGACAATCGGCGGCGGTTCCGGTGGGATCGGTCAAACCGTTCACCACCATCATGTAAGTTTCATTCGTGTAGCTCGGCCCGTCGAAACTTTCATCCAACGGTTTGAACCAGGAAACGATCACATCGCCGGGGTGGCCGTTATTCTTGGTGCCCAAATTAGTAACCGTCCAATTATTCGTGAGGTAAGAATCGTTGCGTTGATAAACCCAATCCGTGTAATTCGCGCTCGGCACATCCTGGTCCTGTCGGAGCCCGGAAGGAATCGGTACGACCGTACCACTGGCATCCGTTCCCCGAATCATCATGATGCTTGTCGTGTAACCAACGTAACCTTCGACGCCAATTGGGGTGAGACGGGTGAGTGCCTTGCCAAAATTCAGGGCGCGTTTGTTCACATCGGTGATTTCCGCGTAAAGGCCATTGGTGCCGATGACGCTGTCTCCCGAGCCGTTAAATGTTTTTGTAAACAAAGAGCCCGCGCTCGTGTTGTAAGTAAAATCATTGAAAAATTTTACGTTGAATGCCAGCGCCGCGAAAGTAGTGAGCCGAAGTTCGGATGGCGAAGGATCGCGAAAAATATGCCCGTCATAATCCTGCACGGCATGAAACGTTTGCCGATAAATCGCCAGCGGAATACCCGCGCCTTTGGCGTACTCGCGATACTGGCGCAAATAGCCGTACCAATTATTCAACAGCGTGCTGCCCGGCCCGGCAATTGCAGGTCCGGTGTTGTTTGGTGTCGGTGTAAATTTCTTTCTGTAATTTGCTTTTCTTCCATCCGTCCTTCCCCTTCCGGGGTTCGACGGAGCGAAGGCGAGCGCAGCGAGCCGAGCGGA
>JAYVSV010000017.1:0-4408 GCA_043775015.1 Verrucomicrobiota bacterium | reverse complement strand
TCGCCATGACCGCCGTCATGCGCAAACTCATCATCCTCATGAACCGCCTCCTCAAATATCCAGATTTTTCCCTTGCCGCTTAACACCGTTGCTTCAATGTTCGCATGGCAGAGGTCTCACAATTTTCCAACGCCTCACAAAATTTCCACACTGAAGCGGCCTGAAGGCCGCGCTCCTTTCGCGTGGTTCGCGTCTTTCGCGGTTTCATATTTCCTTGATGGCTTCCGCCTCAAATCCAAAAACGTCCACCACGCGCACGCATACGCGGCGTTTGCCGGATTTTACCGGCAAGCCGGGCAGCACCGCTTTTGTGACCACGCGCAACGGATCGTCGTCGTTGTCCGTGTTGCCGCGATAATCCTGCCACACGCTGCGGAACACTTCCCCGTCGTAATCCGGGTCCACGCTCCAATACTCGATCAACGCCAGCGGTTCGGCGTTCGCCAGTTTCTGCAACGTCTCCTTGTCCTTCGCTTCCAGATTCAGCGCGTCAGGCGACAGCAAAACGTAATTCGCCAGTTCCACCGTCAACACCTCGCCGCTCGCCAGCGTCTTGCGTTCAATCGGTTTCAGCGTCACATATTGTAGCGACGAAAAGCGCACTTCATCGGCTTTGAGCTTGTCGCCTTTCTTTTTCAGGCGGTCGAGCAAGTCCGGCGGTATCACCAGCACTTCCAATTTTTCATCGTTCAATTCCGTGATGACGTGGCCGATGTCCGGCGTGAAATTCCAGCCCAGCACAATGACTTTATCCCAGCCACCCAGATGCGCCGCGCGCAGTTCCTGTGCCTTGCGCAACGTCGCCAAGCCGGTGAGCTTTTGCGGCGAATCCACGAAAACCAAAACTGACTTGGCCGCAAAAGAACGCAGAGAACGCAGAGAATCTGAATTCTCTCCGCCGTCCGCTTTTTCCTCTTTGTGTTCTTTGCGTTCTTTCGTGGCTAAATATCCCAGATTGCGGTTGGGATTGTCTTCCGGCGCGAGGGGCAATGCGCCGTAAAGGCCGATGACGATTTGCGCCAGATCGCCGACGCGAAATTTTTTGCCGAGCGTGGAACGCGCGACTTCCACCTGATAATCGCCGATGGCCTGATACAGAAACGGGCGGGCGTTCTGGTCAATCAGCCGCTTGCGCATGATCATGCACGCGGGCTTGCCGAGATCGGAAGTGATCCAGCGACGGCCAAGTTTTTCCGCGACGGCGGCGGTTGTGCCTGAACCGCCGAAGAAATCTGCGATAATAGAATCTTCGTTCGACGAAGCTTTGATAATGCGTTCAAGCAAGGCTTCTGGTTTTTGTGTGTCGTAGCCAATCCGCTCTTTTGCCTGTGAATTTACAGGTGGCAAATCGGTAATGACATCTTGCAGAGGCGTTCCTTTACCGAGATACCTTTTGAATTGTGGAAACCCACTTCCGTCCGACTTTTGCGGCAACTGAATAAACCCATTGGTGTAAATCAATTCGAGTTTTTCTGCGCTAGTCATTGTGTCGGCATTTTTATCTCCCAAAACAGATTTCAAAACTTCGACTGGAACAGACCAATGACGACCAATTTTGGCCGGGTCATAATTTCTCCACGGTTTGCATGATTCACCACCAGTCGTGCCGGGCGCGGTGAGATTGTCCAAGCGATAAGTGCCTCTCGAATCGGAATACTTATATTTGCTCGTCAGATAGGCTTCTTCGTAGTCCAAATAAATTACATTCCAAATTGGAACGGAAGATTTTGAATAGAGCATTATCGTGTCGTGAATGTTTCCCCAACCACTAGCTCCGCTTCGCGCTGAAGTTCTTTTCCAAATTATCTCGCTGGATAATTGCTCCTTTCCAAAAATTTCATCGAGTGCAATTTTCACATAATGCCCGACGTGCCAATCCAGATGGACGTAAATTGAACCTTTGTCGGAAAGCAGTTCGCGCATGAGGCAGAGGCGCGGGACAATCATCGCCAGATAACTTGCCGTGCCGTCCGTCCAAGTGTCGGAATAGGCGAATTGCTCCAGCACCGTCGGCTTCTGCTCCACTTCCATAGTGGCACGGGCGTCCCGCCCGTGCGTTTCGACCCGCACGGGCGAGACGCCCGTGCCACTAACCGCCGGCAGCGTGATTTTCGTCCGGTAATCCGCCTTGGAATCAAACGGCGGATCAATGTAAATCAGGTCAATCTTCCCGCGCAGCGACGGTCCCGCGCCTGCGGGATCGCCCGCCAGCAGCGCGGCCATCGCCAGCAAATTGTCGCCGTAGATGAGGCGGTTGAACCAATCCTTGTAGGAGACGACGTGAGGAGACTCTAACTTGTTTTCTGGATTTAATTTGAGACTCCTCACGTCGTCTCCTACACGAAGGGATTGAAATTCCTGCCAGTTGGTATCCTTTGCCGGTGTCACCAGTTCCCGCGTCTGCAAGCCGATGCGGCTGCGGCTTTCGAGTCCTTCCATGATTCGCTCCGCCGTTTTCTTTCCGGCGCGGACAATTTCGGGGAGTTGTTCGAGCAGCGAACGATTACGGGTAGCAGCCGACGTGAGGAGGCTCTGACTTTTCAGGGAATCAGTTTGAGCCTCTCCCGCATCACGGGATCGGCTGCTACGGGATGGATTGGTTGATGACATTGCGCATTGGCGCAACCGCAACCACGGGAAATCTAAAAATAGAAGGGGCGCGAACCCAGCGCACCCTGCCTCGAGGCACGACCAAGCGCCTGTCACAGAAGACACGCCAAGCCGCGCCCGATGGGCGCGTGCTGGTCGGTTTCTGTGACGGGCTTGCAAAAATTGGTCGTTTTCGAGGCAGCCCGTAGCCGAAGCTACGCTGAATTGTTTTGTAAAAAGTTTCTGGTCGTTATTATTTTTTCGGAACGGGGCGAGATTAGGCGGGACATTTGCGCAAGACAATCGCGGAGTTGAATTTTCTGCGGAGCGCCGACTTGCAGTCGGCTTTACGCTTCAATTCATGTCATCGGGTTTTTTCCGGCCCGTTTCGGCCCGCCAACGATTTAAGCGGTTTGGAAACCGGCGCTCCAGCCTTCGTTTCAAAATGCGTCGTATCGATGGCCAAAGAAAGATTGCTTCAAGGCGGTTTTGCCGGAAACTAATGCTCCAAAATGATGACCGTCAGTGAGGAGCTAAAAGCAGTTGCGCCCGTTCCATCGAACGCCGACTTTTCACGCCCGGTTGTGAGGCCGAAGAAAAGCGTTTTCAAACTGTTTGGCGAAGTTCTTGAACACGGCGGGCCGGGCTATCTGCAATTTGCCATTACCAATCTTTGCAACGCGAAGTGCGATTTCTGCGGATTTGCCGTGGATAAATTTGATCCGAAACAGCGTCGCAGCGTCACGTTGCAGGAAGCCAAAGATGTCATCGACATCGCGGTGAAAAATCACATCGGCTATCTGCTTTTCGTCGGCGGCGAGCCGCTGATTCACAAAGATCTTCGCGCCATGACCCGATATGCAGCGGAGTCTGGGATTCATCCGATGATTTGCACCAACGGTTCGCTTTGGACCGAGCAAAACATGCGCGAGTTGGTCAGCGACGGGATGAGCAGCGTCATCATGTCGATCGATTCGCATGATGTGACGAAGCACGAAAAAAACCGTGGTCTGCCCGATGTGTGCCGGAAGATCAAACGCGCCAATGAAGTTTTCGCGGAACTTGGAATCCAAACCACCGCCAGCGTCACCGCGAGTAAACTGATCGACGATTACGAAAAGCTTCCGGAGTTTTTGCAAACGCTCGGTTTTACCAGTTGCACATTCAGTTACCCCTTGACGTCGCTTGCTTCGAGTTACTTGAGTTTTAGTGATTCAAGCCTGGTGAATTACAAAACGGACGAACTCATCCAGGTTTTCGAGAAGATCAAGGAGATGAAGCGTCACAGTGGCTATCCGGTGGTCAACCCGACGGAATCACTCACGGAAATGCAGCGGCATCTTCGCAAGGAGCCGGAAAAGTTCGGTTGTCTGGGCGGGCATAAATATTTTTATCTGGATTGGAATCTGAATCTCTACCGTTGCCACGCTTGGGAATCGCCGATGTGCAACATCTACGAATTCGATCAGAGCAAAATCATTCGCGACGGTTGCACCAAATGCATGATCGATTGTTACCGCGACCCGAGCGTGTTGCAGTTCGTGGCCATCAGTGCGAGCGATGCCTACAATAACTTGAAAAAAGGAAAAGTGATCGCCGCCGCGAAGAATATTTTTGACGGTCGCAATCTGACTTCGCTCAAGGCTGTTTGGGACGATCGCCAGTGGATTGGGAAGGTTTAGCCCGAACTCCGAAGTTGGGAAGATATGGGACGAAGAAATCCGGGGAGCGCACGCCGCTGGCGTGCGCTTTTCGGTGGCCCACCGAAAATTTCATCTCACAAATTTTTTGCCACCCGTGATCCCGGACGGAAGTGTGG
>JAYVSV010000016.1:0-19505 GCA_043775015.1 Verrucomicrobiota bacterium | reverse complement strand
TTAATGTTCCCTTCATGGCGGCGGTTGCTACCGCAACCGCCGCCCAATGGGGACATTTTCATCGAGTCCATTAGGGGACTTTCTCAAAGAGTCGAGACACGTCTCAACGACGCCCTTGCTACGGCGGGAATAGTCGTGCATCTTGCCGCTAATCTCGTCCTTGAGTTTGAGGCCAGCGCGGTAGGCGCTGGCGGCGACTACGGAATGCCCCCGTTTCTCGCGGCTAATGATTCTTGCTTCGCATCGGTAAATTGCCATTCCCCACTACAGTCGCCAGCCGCCCTCCATATAGAACAGTATATCATAATTCGGGGCGGCTTGTCCCCGTGAGAGTGACGGTGGGTGCTGGTTTCGGCGTTTTTTCCCATGAGGGCAAAAGCTACCCAGCACACCCATAAAGACACCGTGGCCGCTTGGCTTCGCCGCACATCCCCGGCAGCAGCAGCAAAAACAAAAAAGCCTGAATAGCGCGGTTATACATCGTGCCGATGTTGACCGCGCAAGGGGACTCCAAATCCGTCCCCTAGGCCCCGCTTTCACCGCCTCCGCTCTGACGCTACGGCAGGGGCTTTGCCGCCCCTTAAATCCCAGCACAAGGGCGTGCCGCCCTAGACCCTGCCCAAAGGTGTGCCACCCTTGGAACCATGCCCAACCGTCCGCCGGTTGGATGCCGCCAGAAGCTTGCGCTCTGTCAGGGGCAAGCCCCTGACACCCCGAAGCCGTTTTGCCTTGCCGCACAAACCGGGTCTTGCCACGCTATTTAGCATGACCAACGGCAAGACGCAGTTGCCTGAATTCCACCCGCAAACGGTGTTACGGGATTGGGGCAACGGGGAAGGCTTCCGCCTGTCCGACGCCCTCACAGGCGTCTGTGTGTTCGGTGCAACCGGCAGTGGAAAAACTTCCGGCCCCGCCAAGCACCTGGCCTACGGCTATCTCGCCGCCGGTTTCGGCGGGCTGGTGCTTTGCGCCAAGAAGGAGGAACGCCGCCAATGGGAACTTTGGGCGGCGGAATGCGACCGCACCGACGACCTTGTCATCATAGATGCCAGCGGTCAGAACCGCTTCAATTTCATGGCGTGGGAGGCCAGCCGCCCGGAGGCTGGCGGCGGCCTGACAATTAACATCGTCAACCTATTGGACGAAATCGCCACGGCGATTTCCGGGGGCAGCGGGCCAACCGAAGGGGGCGGCGGATCAAACAAGTTTTGGGAAGATGCCCTTCACCACATGAATACCAATCTGGTGGATTTGCCCCTGTTTGCCGAAATCCCCGTTTCCCTGCCGCTACTTGCCGACATCGTCGCATCCGCTCCGTTGAATTCAGAACAGGCCAGCAGTGATGAATGGAAGGAGAAAAGCGCCTGTGGCAAAATCTTGAAAGAGGCGAACGACGCCACCAAAAAAGCCGACGCGGGAACCCGCGACGACTTCATGCGTTGCCAAAAATATTGGGAGGTTGAGTTTCCCAATCTGGCCGAAAAAACCCGCAGTATCATCAGCTTGACCTTTTCCATGCTGGCAAGGCCGCTCGTGACGCGGCCATTGCGGGAACTTTTTTCCGCCGACACTAACATCAAACCGGAGGATGCGTTTGGGGGCAAGGTCATCATTGTTGATTTGCCCGTCCAAGAATTCAGGCTCGTTGGCCGGATTGCCAACCTGGCTTGGAAATACTGTTTCCAAGTCGCCGTCTTGCGACGGACGCCACCGACCCAACCGGACGCCTATTTGCGGCCGGTTTTTTTATGGGCGGACGAGGCGCAAAATTTCGTCACGAATTTTGACGCCGAATATCAGGCCACGGCCAGATCCGCTGGCGGATGCACCGTGTATCTGACGCAGAACCGCGAGAGTTATGGGCGCGTTCTCAAAAACATGAATGCCGTGGATTCGTTGCTTGGAAATTTGCAGTGCAAATTCTTCTGCCAGAACACCGGCTTAACGAACGATTGGGCTTCGTTCATTTTGGGCCAGCGCTGGGTCAAGACCACCAGCGCCGGCCAGTCGCAGAATGACGCCACTCCCAAAAATCCCGACGAGCAGCGCAGCCATAATTCCGGGGTGAACCGCAGCGAACAGAAAAAGCTCTTTGTCGAACCGGCGACGTTCACGACGTTGAAGCGCGGCGGACCAGCGCACAATTTTCAGGTAGAGGCAGTGGTCTATAATGGCGGTAATCTTTTTTACGACGGCAATCTGGCGTTGCCGTTCCGCCTGCTGACATTCAACCAGCGGTAAAATGCCACCCCAACCACAACAAGGCCCGACGTTCCGGGAGAGTTACGCCACGGCGAAATGGCTGATGCAGTTCCCGGCCCTGTCGGTAATGGTTTTTTTTCGACATGATTTGGGCTACCGGCTGCTAGACCCGCTCCGGGTTTTGGGCATCACCATTTTTTTAGTTTTCTTTGGCGTGCTGGCGCAACCCGGCAATGAGCGCGCCGAGCCAATTGCGCTGTTTTATTTCGGCGGAGCGTTTTTTGTTTTAGCAATCGCACAGCGGATCAAACGCTGGTTTCAATTTAACCGTGCCGTCCGGCAGCACAGTTTTTACATCGGCACTTCCCCGTTTGCCTTCCGCTGGCTACCAGCGTTCATGCGCCGCAACCGCCGTGTGGCCCGGTTCATTGACCCGCTGTTTTGCGGGCTGATTGCTTTCGCGTTCTATCCACTTTCTCACGCGCTGACGTGCTGGCTGCTTTTTTCGGCGTTCTGTCTGCGGGCCTATGAATACATGATTCACGAACGCGACCGGAATTTAGAAATGGACACCATTGACGGCCTGATTCATGCCGAGAGCCAAGGCCAGACAGTTGAGCAGTTCGAGAATGTTCAGCAGGGCCGTCAGCACCAACAGCCCACCGGCATCCCCACCGGCTTGGGTGATGACGTTCGGGAACACATCAACCGCAGACGCAGAAAATAAAAATATGAGAATGAATTCACAACAGGCCCAAATGTTGATGTCCGCGCTTGGCGCGGCCTCAAGCATTGCGGGAACAGTGGCCCAGGTCGAGCATGGCAAAACCAAACTGCGGGCGCTGGACGCGCAACTCGTCCATAACCAGAAGGCGCTGGAAACCCGGCTATCGCACGAACGGGACATATTCGAGATTAAGACAGGTTTGGTGCGCGACCTCATCCGGGCTTTGATTGAAAAGCGGGTTGACGTGGTGCAGCAGGGCTTTCGTGACACGCTGACCATGTATGCCGAGCAAGCGCGTCATTACATGGCGCAGCAGGACAAATACGCCGAGGCTGAAATAAAATCCACGACACCTTTGGAACGTGCTGGCTACCGCACACGGCTGTCAGAAATTGACCTCCATTTGACCAACATCCGCGCCGACGCATCCGCCTTATACCGGGAAATGATGCGCGTCATTCTTATCATCGGCGGCACTATGCCGCCCATGTCCAATGAAGACCAGAAGGCACTCGCAGTGATGAAGGGAAATTAACAATGGATTACGACGCCTACAAAAAGAAAGCCCGGTGGCTCTGGTTTTTCGTGCTGTCTGTCCCGTGGATGATGCTCATGATCAGCGCAGGAAATGACGCATACAACAAAGTGGCGGCGGAAACCGCCGCCAAAACCGGCTTGGCGCATTTGTGGTCTAGCGGCGCAGGCGTCCTGAACAGTGACGCGGACAACGCCCGCATGAGTTACATCATGGGCGGAGTTTTCGGTCTGATTGGAGTTTTTATTGTCGCCCACATCATTGCGGGGATTCAGGTTTCCATGAAGGAAGACGCCGCCAAGAAAAAGTTGGAAGCACAGAATCAGCGGGAGCAGCAGGAGTTTCAACAGCAGATGCAGGACATGGACGAACAAAGCAACCAGCAGGACAAGCTTTCAAAATTCGCCCAATCAAAACAGGAATTGATAATGCGGCTCGGCAGCATTGACCAGTTCGTCCGCGTTCTCGAAACCGAAACGGACGCCAACAGCCGGACAATGGCCCTGCAAGATGCACACGCACAAATGACCAAGCTCACCGCCAGCCTTGCCTCGGAACAAATCAGCCGCGAAGCATTTGACGACCCCGTTGTCCGGGAACACGCTTGGGAAACCAGCAAAGATTTAGCCCGTATCGGCCTGTCTAATGACCGCCTAAACCGCGACCTGATGCGGATGTTCAAATTAGGCTCGAAGTGAATGGGCTTAAAAAGCCTTGTTTACTCTAGGATCGCGCTTCTTAACCCTGTTTCCCTTGCCGGAGGTTTCAATTTCGCATAAAAATGTGGGATTGTGACCCAAAATGGCATCACCTCATACCACGCTTGTTACTATGCCCATGAGCTAACAAGACGTTGCCCTTCCGACAGCCTCCAAAAATTGGCTGCGACCTTGGCTGACGCCCAAGTGGATTTGAATCCGCATCAAATTGATGCCGCGCTTTTTGCGTTCCGCTCGCCGCTTTCCAAGGGCGCAATTTTGGCTGATGAAGTTGGCTTGGGCAAAACGATTGAAGCGGCCATTTTGCTTTCACAAAAATGGGCAGAAAGAAAGCGCAAGCTGCTCATCATTGTTCCCGCTAATCTGCGAAAGCAATGGAATCAGGAATTAGCAGACAAGTTTTTTCTGCCATCGGCCATTCTTGAAACAAGGACATTCAACGAGCAAATCAAACAAGGCAATTTGAACCCGTTTGATCGGAACGAAATTGTGATCTGCTCCTATCACTTCGCCCGCAACAAGGATGCTTATATTCGGCAAGTGGACTGGAATCTTGTTGTCATTGATGAAGCGCACCGATTACGGAATGTTTACAAGCCGACCAACCGCATCGCCAATGCCATTAAAAATGCCGTTGCTCCGTTTCCCAAAGTTCTGCTTACCGCGACCCCGCTACAAAACTCATTGCTCGAATTGTATGGGCTGGTCAGCGTTGTGGACGAATATGCCTTTGGCGATTTGAAAAGTTTCAAAGCGCAGTTTGCCACACTAAACACAGAAAAGGACTTTGCGGACTTGAAGGCGCGGTTGAAGCCAATTTGCCAGCGGACTTTGCGGCGACAGGTGCTTGAATATGTTCCTTACACAAACCGTAAAGCTATCGTGCAAGAATTCTTCCCCACGCCTGACGAGCAAAAGCTTTACGACCTCGTTTCTGACTACTTGCAACGCCCCAACTTGTTTGCACTGCCAGCCAGCCAGCGCCAGTTGATGACCCTGATTTTACGGAAATTGCTCGCATCCTCCACCTTTGCCATTTCCAGCACGTTGGGCGGGTTAGCCGCCAAATTGGAAACCATCGCTGCCGAACAAGTCCCCGCCGAGATCGTGCCGGAAGAAATTTCGCCGGACTACGAAACCGTTGACGAAACGGAAGACGAGTGGACAGACGAAGAAACAACGGCAAAGGAGGAACGCCGTTACACGCCCGAAGAATTGGAGCAAATGGGCGCTGAAATTGCCGACCTCAAAGAATTCCAATCACTTGCCCAATCCATCGTAAAGAATTCCAAAGGTGAAGTGTTGCTTACCGCGTTGAAGCGCGGGTTTGTCGCCGCGACCGAAAAAGGCGCACAGAAAAAGGCGATCATCTTCACTGAATCCACGCGCACCCAGGAATACTTGCGCGGTCTGCTTGAGCAGACCGAATACACCGGAAAAATCGTTTTATTTAATGGTTCAAACAACGATCCAAAGTCGAAAGAAATCTATCGCAGTTGGTTGAGCAAATACGATGGCACTGATCGCGTGACCGGCTCGCCTAGCGCAGACATGCGCGCCGCACTTGTAGATTATTTCCGTGACGAGGCCATCGTCATGATTGCCACCGAAGCCGCAGCCGAGGGTATCAATCTTCAATTTTGTTCGCTCGTTTTGAACTATGATTTGCCGTGGAATCCGCAGCGGATTGAGCAGCGCATCGGACGCTGCCACCGTTACGGCCAGAAATGCGACGTGGTGGTCGTCAATTTTTTGAACAAGGCCAATGCCGCCGACGTGCGGATTTACCAATTGCTCGACGAAAAATTCAAATTGTTCGACGGTGTTTTTGGGGCGAGCGATGAAGTGCTTGGCGCGATTGAATCCGGCGTGGATTTTGAAAAGCGCATCATTCAGATTTATCAGACCTGCCGGACGCCGGAGCAGATTGAATTTAATTTCAACGCGCTGCAAAAGGAACTGGAAACCCAGATTGACGAAAAAATTCAGCAGACGCGGGAAAAGTTGCTGGAAAATTTTGACGAGGAAGTCCAAGAAAAATTAAAAATCAAAAGCCGTGAGAGCAGCGAGTATCTTGGCAAGTTTGAAAACTGGCTTTGGCAACTGACCCATTTCTATTTGCGCGACTGCGCCGAATTTGAAACGGACGAAAAAAGTTTTGTCCTGTCGAGCAACCCATTCCCGGAGGAAAAAATCCATTCCGGCCCATACCGCATCGGCAAAAATGTTGCCGACGTAAATCTTTACCGCGTCGGGCATCCGCTGGCGCAGCGCATCATTGAAAAATGCAAAGCCCTCACGCCCACACCCGCCGAACTGGTTTTCAAATACACCGGCGCGGGCAAAACGATTTCGATTCTTGAACCGCTCATCGGCAAAAGTGGCTGGCTTTCCCTCTCGAATCTCACAGTTTCCTCGTTTGAAACCGAGGACTGGCTTTTGTTTGCAGGCGTCACCGATGACGGACAAGAGCTTGACCCTGACCAATGCCAGCGAATGTTTTCATTGAACGCGAGCGAATCCCCGCAGTTAAGTTTGACGCCGCAGGACGCCACCCGCGCCGTTATGGACAGTCAGGTGGCGCGGCAGCAACAGATCGTGCGTGTTCGCTTGAGCGAAAAAGACGCCGATTATTTTGGAATTGAAATGGAAAAACTTGAGGGCTGGGCGGGTGATCTCAAAGAAAGCCTTGAGCATGAGTTGAAGGAAATTGACCGGGACATCAAGACCACCAAACGCGAGGCGCAACTGGCATCCAGCCTCGAAAGCAAAGTCGCTTTGCACAAGCGGATTAAAGAGCTAGAATCCTGCCGAGCCGAAAAACGCCGTGGGTTGTTCGAGGCGCAGGACGCGGTGGACAGCCGCAAAGACAAGTTGCTGACGGAAGTTGAAGCGCGGTTAAAGCAGGGCATTGTCAAAAAAGATTTGTTCACCGTTCGATGGATTGTTGAATGAAATGTAAAAATCTGCGCATACTGTAAATTCAGACGTATCACGAAAACACAGGAACTTTTTATTTTATGTCCGCTACCAATTTTAATACAAAAAACGACACCTATCGCAAATTGATGGGGAACGGCCTGACTTACCGCATTCCGCGCTTCCAACGCGATTACAGTTGGACTGAGGAAGAATGGGAAGACCTCTGGATGGACATCCTAGGCACGCTCAAACCGGGCGGCGAACCGGCGCACTATATGGGTTATCTCGTTCTCCAATCTGAAAACGACAAGGTCTATGACGTCATTGACGGGCAGCAACGCCTAACGACGATGAACCTCATCGTGCTGGCCGTGCTTAAAAATCTTGAGCGGCTTATCACCGAGAACAAAAATGCCGACAGCAATCGGCAACGTCTTGACCAAATCCGGCAGACCTACATCGGCTACCTAGACCCCGTCACCCTCGTATCCCGTTCAAAACTCGTGCTCAACCGGAATAACGACAACTATTTTCAGACTTACATTGTCCCATTGGGACATTTGCCGGTGCGCGGTTTTCGCGCTTCCGAGCATAGCTTGCGAAAAGCTTTTGAATGGTTCGAGAAACGCATCGCCGAATACGCTTCCAAAGCCGAAGGCGATGCTGGTGTCGCTCTGGCACAATTTGTCGAATCCATGAGCGACAAGCTTTTTTTTACAGTCATCACAGTTACTGACGAACTGAATGCCTATAAAGTTTTTGAGACTCTAAATGCCCGTGGGGTGCGCCTCTCCGCCACCGACCTGCTTAAAAATTATCTCTTTTCCGTGCTTCATCGTGATGGCCAGCATGAGCACGAACTGAAGTCATTGGAAAATCGGTGGGAGGCAATGGTTGGTCGTTTGGGCAGCGAAAGCTTTCCCGATTTTCTCCGGGTTCACTGGAACAGTCGTTTCTCATTCGTTCGCCAGACCGAGCTTTTCAAAACCATTCGCGGCAAGATTTCCACTCGCGATGCGGTTTTCGACCTCATCCGCCAAATGGAAGAGGACATGGATGCTTACATGGCACTAACCCAACCAGAGGCTTCCCAGTGGTCTCCCACCCTCAAACAAAATGCGACGGACTTGCGTATGTTCAGCGTCCGTCAGCCTTTCCCCCTCTTGATGGCTTCACGCCGCGCCTTTGATGACACTGCGTTTGAAACAGTGCTGCGTGCCTGTGTCGTGATTTCCTTCCGTTACAACGTCATCGGTAGCCAGCCGACCAACGAGCAGGAACGCGTTTACAATTCTGTGGCGGGAAAAATTTCCAGTAAACAATTGGCCGATGCCGGGGGCGTTCTGACTGCAATGGCCTCTGTTTATCCTGGCGACGACGCCTTTCGCGCCGCCTTTACGGAGAAGTCAATTCGCACAACTCAGTCGCGTAATAAGCGCGTCACCCGTTACATTCTGTGTGCGCTTGAAAAACGGCTCACCGGAACCGCACTCGATTTTGACAGTGACAGTTTCAACCTTGAACACATCCTGCCAGAAAATCCAGAGACAGGCTGGGAAACCTTTTCCGACGATGAAGTGGAAGCATTGGTTTATCGAATTGGGAACCTGACCCTCTTGCCCAAAGGCGTTAACAAAGACTTGGGCAACTCGGCTTACTCCTTGAAAAAGCCGGTTTATGCAGACAGTGCCTTTGGTGTCACCAAAAAAATTGCCGACGATAATGCGGATTGGACTCCTGAGCGACTGGCAGCGCGTCAAAACTGGATGGCTAATCAAGCTACCGCCATCTGGCGCATTGACCAACTCTCAAAAACCACATGACCAGAAAAACAAAGCTGGAATTGACGTGGATTGGGAAAGAGAACCGACCAAAGCTTGAGCCGCGTATTTTGTTGGAAGACCCGACAAAATCGCATCACGCGCAGCATCGCGTCACGGACAATGACCTTTTCGATAACAAACTTATTTTTGGCGACAATTTGCTCGCGCTGAAGGCGCTTGAGCAGCAGTTCACCGGCAAGATTAAGTGCATCTTCATTGACCCACCTTACAACACCGGCAGCGCGTTTGAGCATTACGATGATGGAATTGAACATTCGCTGTGGTTGAGTTTGATGCGAGACAGAATTGAAATCCTTAGGCGGCTTCTTACAGATGATGGTTCCTTGTGGATTACGCTTGATGACAACGAACACGCATATTGTCGAGTTCTTTGCGACGAAATTTTTGGGCGCTCGAATTTTGTAGTATCACTTGCATGGCATAAACGCATTTCTCCAGCGAATGATGCAAAATACTTCAGTGCTGACCATGATCACATTCTTGTCTTTGCAAAAGATAAAAGCATTTGGCGACCAAACCGCCTCCCGCGAAATGCAGAACAACTTGATTATTATAAAAACCCAGATGATGACGTTCGTGGCGTTTGGAATTCCGCAGCTTATACCTGTGCAAAATCAGTTGATGAACGACCAAACCTTTACTACGCAATAACGAACCCAAACACGGGCGAAAAAATTTGGCCGAATAAGACGAGGGTATGGGCCTACGAAGAGGCAAGACACCTCGAAAACGTGCGTAATAATTTGCTTTACTGGGGCAAAGACGGAAAAGGAAAGATGCCAAGGATAAAAAAGTTTTTAGATTCTGGCCGTGATGTAGTGCCGCGCAGCATTTGGAATCACCAAGAAGCTGGACATAATCAGGAAGCAAAACTAGAAACAATGGCATTGTTTCCGAACAATCCATTTTCAACACCTAAACCCGAACGACTACTCCATCGGGTTTTCCAGACAGCAACACAGCCAGGAGATTGGGTTCTTGATTCATTCGGTGGATCAGGCACAACCGGCGCTGTTGCACAGAAAATGGGACGCCAATGGATTATGGTCGAGTTGGAAGAAAGCTGCCACACGCACATCATTCCTCGCTTGCAAAAAGTAGTTGATGGCACGGACGCAGGCGGCATCACCGAGTCTGTTGGCTGGAAAGGCGGCGGGGGCTTTCGTTACTACCGTCTTGCCCCCTCACTTTTGAAAACGGACAAGTGGGGTAATCTAGTCATCAACAAAGAATTTAATGCAGATATGCTATCGCAGGCAGTCTGTAAATTGGAGGGCTACACCTACGAGCCAAGCGATTCGCTTTATTGGCAACATGGTCGTTCATCGGAAAAAAGTTTCATCTACGTCACCACCCAGCATTTAACCCGTGAGCAATTGACGCAGCTAAACGATGAGGTTGGGTCTAGCCGCTCTTTGCTGGTTTGTTGCGCGGCGTTTCGCGGCAAGTCGGAAAACTACCCGCACTTGGAACTCAAAAAAATTCCCAAAGCTGTCCTCTCAAAATGCGAATGGGGCCACGACGATTACAGCTTGAAAATTGAAAACCTGCCCAAAGCACCTTTGCCCAAAGGCCAGCAACAACTTATTTAGCCGAGACATTTTTATGGAGCAGCAGCCACAACCCGGTTCAGAAATCGTCCTCTATCAGACAGAGGACGGACGCACGCGGCTTGAAGTTAAATTGGAGAACAACACCGCTTGGCTTTCGCTGAATCAAATTGCCGACCTTTTCCAGCGCGATAAATCTGTCATTTCAAAGCATATCAAGAACGTCTTTGACGAGCAGGAATTGTCCCCCGAAGCAACTGTTGCAAAATTTGCAACAGTTCAAAAGGAAGGGCAGCGCGAAGTTTCCCGCGAAATTGAGTTTTACAATCTCGATGTGACGATTGCCGTTGGCTACCGCGTGAAATCGCAACGCGGCACGCAATTCCGCCAATGGGCGACGCAGCGGTTAAGTGAATATCTCATCAAAGGATTTGTGCTGGACGACGAGCGGTTGAAAAATCCGCCGGGGCCGGGCGTGCCGGATTATTTCAGCGACTTGTTGGAACGCATCCGCGACATCCGGGCGAGTGAACGCCGGATGTATTTGCGCGTGCGGGAAATTCTGGCGCTGGCAACCGACTACAAGCCTGACGACGTGGAAACCCAAGTATTTTTCCAGACCGTGCAGAACAAGCTGCATTACTCCATCAGCGGCAAGACCGCCCCGGAATTGATTGCGAAACGCGCCGACGCCAAAAAGCCGAACATGGGATTGACGACTTGGAAAGGCGCAGTGGTTCGCAAAGGTGACGTGACGGTGGCCAAGAATTATTTGAACGAGGAAGAAATCACGCAGTTGAACCGAATCGTCACGATGTTCCTCGATTATGCCGAGGATCAGGCAGAGCGGCGGAAACAAGTTTTCATGCGGGACTGGCGCACGAAGCTGGATGACTTTCTGAAATTTAACGAGCGCAACGTATTGAAATCCGCCGGAGGCATTTCGCGGGAAGACGCCGACCGTCACGCGCAAAGCCAATATGCAATGTTTGAGGAACGACGCCGGACAGAGTTGGAGGCCAAAGCGGAAGCGGAGTTTGCAGCCGGAATCACGGCACTAGAACAAAAGGTTAAGAAAATCACACCGCCGAAGCCGAAGGGCAAAAAGAAATGAATAAGCACGTCAACGCCATCGCAGGCCGTTTAAGTTTGCGCCCGCCGCAGCATAGGTCACTGGAAATTTTAGACCGCGTTACGGAGATAGTGCCGCCGAGCAAAACGCCGGATGTAGCCGCCGCACTTGAAATCATCAAATCCGAATTCCCCACGGTGACGGATTTTGAGCGTGAGTTTCCATCCATCTGCTTCGCGCTGGCGACCGGCGTTGGTAAAACGCGGCTCATGGGCGCGTTTATCGCTTATCTGCATCTGGCGAAGGGCATCAATAATTTCTTCGTGCTTGCGCCGAACCTCACGATTTACAACAAGCTGATTGCAGATTTCACGCCCAACACTCCGAAATATGTTTTTAAGGGCATCGCCGAGTTTGCAACGGACGTGCCGGAAATCATCACGGGCGACACTTACGAAAAGCGCACCTTGTTTGAAGACCTTTACCGCGTTCGCATTAACATTTTCAACATCGCAAAAATCAGTTCCGAAGTGCGCGGCGGCAATTCACCGCGCATCAAACGGCTTTCGGAATATATCGGCCAGAGTTATTTCGATTACCTCGCAGGATTGCCGGACTTGGTCATGCTGATGGATGAATCCCATCGTTACCGGGCATCCGCAGGCATCCGCGCCATCAATGAATTAAAGCCGATGCTTGGCTTGGAATTGACGGCCACGCCGTTTGTGGAAAGCGGCAACGGCGCAACGCAGTTCAAAAACGTCGTTTATGATTATCCGCTGGCTCGCGCAATGGCGGACGGTTTTGTCAAAGAACCGGCAGTGGTGACGCAGAAAAATTTTGACGCGAGCCAATTCACCCCGGCGCAGTTGGAACGGATAAAATTGGAAGATGGCGTTCGTATGCACGAAGCCACCAAAGTTGAATTGGAAACCTACGCCCGCCAGAATGAATGTCGGCAGGTGAAGCCGTTCATGCTGGTGATCGCCCGCGACACGACGCACGCAAAAGAATTGCTCGAAACAATTCAGTCAGAACAATTCTTTGATGGCCGCTATAAAGACCGCGTCATTCAAGTGGATTCCAGCCAGAGCGGAGCGCAGGAAGAAGTGATGATTGAAAAGTTGCTCAAGGTGGAAGACCCCGCCGAGCCAACCGAAATCGTAATCCACGTCAACATGCTCAAAGAAGGCTGGGACGTGAACAATCTTTACACGATTGTTCCGCTTCGCGCCGCCAATGCCCGCATCTTGATTGAGCAGTCCATCGGGCGCGGCTTGCGTTTGCCTTATGGCGTTCGCACCGGCGTAACCGCCGTGGATCGCTTGAACATTGTGGCGCACGACCGCTTCCAAGAAATCGTGGACGAAGCGAACAAGCCGGATTCCGCCGTCCGCCTCACCCAGGTCATTCTTGACCCGGAAAAAGATTTTCAGCCCACCAAGACGGTCATCGCGCAGCCGACCATCATGGCGAAGCTGACCGCCACCGCCGCAACACCGGCAGCCGTCTCACCGTCGGGCAAAACCGAAGAACCTTTATTTAAGACCGAGCAAGAACGGCAGATTGCAGAAATCACCGTCAAAGTCATTCAACAGCACGAGACGTTGCCGCAGTTGAATTATTTGCAAAAGGCCGAGGTGCAGGCCGCCATCATCAAAGAAGTTACGGCCACCTACGTTGCGCCCGCACAGACGGAAATGGCCGGGATCATTGCCAAGCCGGACATCGCGGCACTGGTTGCCAAAACGACGAAACTTGTCATTGAGCAAACCATTGATATTCCGCGCATCGTCGTTGTCCCGACTGGCGACGTGACGAGCGGATTCAATTCTTTCACGCTCGATTGTGCCTCCGTCCGCTTGCAGCCGGTGAGCCGTGAATTGTTGATTCAACATTTACGCACGGCCAAGCAGGAGTTTTTGCAAAACGTCAGCGGCCAATCAAAAGAAGCCCGCCCCGAAGACTACCTTGTGCGGGCATTGATTGATTATGATGACATTTCCTACGATGACCACGCTGACTTGCTTTACGACCTGTCTAGCCAGTTGGTGAAACACTTGCAAAGTTACCTTTCGGAAGCAGATGCGGTGAACGTGTTGCAATACCACCAGCAGCAACTTTCCGCGCTCATCCACTCACAAATGCAGTTGCCAGAACATCGCTGGGAAAAAGCGACCGGCTACAAGGCGACCGTGAGCAAGGGTTTCACCCAATTGAAACAAAACGCTTACACCGCCAATGCTGCGGACGACGCGAGGCCGTTTCGCGTGACATTGTCCGACGTATCAAACATCAAACGCTATGTATTCGGCGGTTTCAGCAAATGCCTTTACGACTTTCAGAAATTTGACGTGGACACCGAACGCCGTTTCGCGGTGATTTTGGAAGATGACGGCGACGTGTTGAAATGGTTCAAGCCCGCCCGCAATCAGTTTCAAATCTATTACAACAAGGACGCGGCTTACGAACCTGATTTCGTGGTTGAGACAAAGAAGCAGCTCTTTCTTTGCGAACCGAAACGCGCCGACCAGTTGCAAAATTCCGATGTTGTCGCCAAGAAAATGGCCGCTTCCGAATGGTGCAAACACGCCACCGAGCACGCGCAGCAGCACGGCGGAAAACCGTGGAGCTACCTGCTTATTCCGCATGATGCAATTACAGGCAACATGACTTTGGAAGGCTTGGCATCGCGTTACAGCGTTTAATCGCCGCATTGGATCTCATCAATGGTTTTGCCGGTCACGCCACACGGCCTTTCTGATTGGCAAATTGAAGTCCCCGCCAGTCCGCGCAATCGGAAAATCGGCTCCCCCTGAAGGTTGCCCCCAATTTTCCGTTTGCCCGGTTCGCTCCGCCCCGGCTTTTAGCGACTTCTTTTTTGTGCCATCAGGCCGCGATTGGCGCAGCCCGAAATTAAAAAGGAGACTTCAAATGACTGACACCAAAAAACAAATTGCCACGGCAAAAACCCCCAGCCACATCGCCTACCATGTGCGCAATGGGAATTCTGACAAGGGCTACTGGACACGCATCGGCGCGGCATGGGCACATGCCGACGGCAACGGTTTCAATATCCAGATCGAAACGCTGCCGCTGGACGGACGCATCACGCTCCGCATCGCTTCTGAAAAATCCGAATAATCGTTCAACGGGCGGGCCTCAAAACCCGCCCATCATTCACAGGAGATTCATCATGGAAAACATCATTTACGCATACACCCGCAAACAGGCCGTCGAGGACGGCGAACAGGTGGACATTTCCACCACCGCAAAAGAGGCAGGAATCCGCTTTCCGGTTTTTCTCACGCGCCGCGTCTTTGACGCTTATGTGACCGTGCCGCCGAATGTGACCGGCCAGGACGAGGCCGGGCGGCTTTGGGACATCGTCTGGATGCTACGCTTTGCACTCATTGACGCGCAGGCAGGCCAAGACCAAATGTCATTTACGCTTTACGTCAGAAACGACAACCGTTTTAACCAGCTTGCGAAGCTAATTGCGACGTGCGGCGCACTCGACATGGACGCGCCAGAACCGGCGATCACTGTCATGCTGCCGGGGGAGGATTGAACCCGGCAGAACACCGCTGATTCATGCCGGTGGAAAAAAATCAATCTGCCTAACATAAAAGGTCCTTGTCTTAGAGCTTCAGACGTATTTGAATGGCAATTCTTTCCAATTCGTTAATAATGAATAAAAACAAGCGGCCTAAACGTGACTCAATCAGCCACCACAGCGTATCATTCCCGTTACTTTGCACACGAGCTAACCTTGCAACGGCCGTCTGATGATATTGCCCGTCTTTCAGCGTCTCTTTTCAACGCAACAGTTGACCTAAACCCCCACCAGATTGACGCGGCGCTTTTTGCCCTGAAATCTCCGCTTAGCAAAGGCGTTCTCTTAGCCGACGAAGTCGGTTTGGGCAAAACAATTGAAGCAGCGCTCATTCTTTGCCAGCTTTGGGCAGAGCGGCGACGGCGCTTGCTCGTGGTTTGCCCGGCGTCAATCCGCAAACAGTGGAGTCTGGAGTTGGAGGAAAAATTTAACCTGCCCACGGTCATTTTGGATTCCGTCGCCTACCGTCGCGCACAGGCCGAGGGCAACCCCGCACCATTTATGGCGGATGCCATCGTCATCACGTCGCTCAATTTCGCCAGCGCCATGCAAGCGGACGTGCGCTCTGTGCAATGGGATGTCGTAGTGATTGACGAGGCGCACAAGCTGCGCAACGCCTACCGCCCTAGCAACCAAATGGGCCAGCGCCTTCGTTGGGCCTTGGAAAACCGCCGGAAGGTGCTGCTCACCGCCACGCCGCTGCAAAATTCGTTGCTTGAACTTTATGGGCTTTCCACCGTCATTGATGAGCATATATTCGGCGATGTTGGTTCGTTCCGGTCGCAATACATGCGGCAGGACAGCGACCTCAAGGAATTGCGCGACCGGCTGGCCGGGTTTTGCAAACGCACGCTCCGCAACCAAGTCACGGAATACATTCAATATACGGAGCGACACCCGATCACACGCCCATTTCAGCCCACCGACGGCGAGCATAAATTTTACGAGGCGGTTTCGGCGTTCCTGCTGCGGGATGATACTTATTCCATTCCCGTGCGACAGCGGACGTTGACCACTTTGATTCTGCGCAAACTGCTCGCCTCGTCCAGTTCTGCCATTGCCGGCACGCTGGAAACCATGAAGGAACGGCTGGCAAAAATCCGTGACGGCCAGCCGGCGGGTGAAAACCTGGCCGAACAAATTATCGCGCTAGAGGAATTGGAAGACGATTACCTCGACGAAACGCTGGACTTACCCGAATCCACAGAGAGCGAACAGCCTGTCCCCATTGCGCCCAAGATTGACCTCGCAAAATTAAAATTGGAAATCGCCGAGTTGGAACGATTCATCGCTTGGGCGCACAGCATCGGTGTTGACACCAAATCGCACGCCCTGTTGAAAGCCCTTGAAATAGGTTTTGCCGAAATGGCGAAAACGGGCGCGGCGCGCAAGGCACTGGTGTTCACGGAATCCCGGCGCACCCAGGAACACTTGCGCTCGTTTCTTGAAGCCAACGGCCACGCAGGGCGCGTCATCATTTTTAACGGCACGAATTCCGACCCTGCGGCCAAAGCGATTTATGAAAAATGGCTGGCGACCAACGCCGGCACCGGTCGTGCCTCAGGCTCTCGGTCGGTGGACATTCGCACTGCCCTCATTGAACACTTCCGCGATCATGCTGACATCATAATCGCCACGGAAGCCGCCGCCGAGGGAGTCAATATTCAATTCTGTTCACTCGTTATCAATTACGACCTGCCGTGGAATCCCCAGCGCATTGAGCAGCGCATAGGACGCTGCCATCGTTACGGTCAGCGGCATGATGTCGTTGTCATCAATTTCCTAAATGAGCGCAACGAAGCTGACAGACGCGTGCTGGAATTGCTGGCGGAGAAATTCCATTTGTTCAGCGGCGTGTTTGGCGCATCCGATGAAGTGCTTGGTTCGATTGAATCCGGTGTGGATTTTGAGAAACGTGTGCTGGCGATTTACCAGACCTGCCGCAACCCGGAGGAAATTGCCAACGCCTTTAAGCTTTTGCGCGATGAAATGGACGCCAGCATCAAGACGCGGATGGACGACACCCAGCGCGCCCTAATGGAACATTTCGACGAGGATGTTCACGCCCGGCTCAAAATGCAGTTGGCCCAGACCCGCGAACAGCTTGACCGCGTGGGCCGTCTCTTTTGGGCGCTCACCGGCTACATGCTGCGCGACCACGCCAAATTCCTGTCGGACGCGCTCGCCTTCCACCTTCACACCGCGCCGCGTCCCGATCTTAAAATCGGCGACTACCATTTGATTTCCAAGACCGAACCTAACGTCGCCGGGGAATTCCTCTATCGCCTGACGCATCCCCTGGGCGAATACGTCTTGGAGAACGGCAAGGACTGCCCGACACCCGTAGCAACGGTTAGCTTCGACATCTCCAGCCATGTTGGCCGCATCACTGCAATAGAGGCATTGAAAGGGCAATCCGGCTGGCTAACGCTGCAAAAGCTCACCGTCGAATCCTTCGAGCGCGAGGAATTTCTTTTGTTCTCGGCGTTCACCGATGCCGGGCAGTCGCTGGATCAAGAAACGTGCGAAAAATTGTTTCGGTGTGCGGGGCAAGTCATGCCGGCTGAACTTACGCCGGATTCGCAGGACCGGCTGGATCGTGAAGCCAAACGACACGCGCACGCCACCATCGCCCATTCGCTTGAATCCAACAGCAAGGTGTTTTCCGAGGAGCGTGAACGCCTTGACCGCTGGGCCGAGGACATGGTGCTTGCCGCCGAAAAGGAACTTTCTGACACCAAGGCGCAGATCAAAGCCATGAACCGCCAGTCGCGGCTCGCTACCACCGTTGACGAACAGCACTCCCTGCAAAACAAAATCCGCGAACTTGAAAAAGTCCAACGCACACAGCGCCAACAGATTTTCAAGGTCGAGGACGAGATTAAAGGCAAACGCGACCTGCTGATTGAAAAACTGGAAAAAAGATTGAGCCAGCACACTTCCAGCGAGCATTTGTTTTCCATCCGCTGGCAAATCGTGTAGAACAAGGGTAAATCATGGCCGAATCGAATCTTGATAAACTCAAAGACCTCCTCGCCGAGCTGTTCATGCTCGATCAGGCCGACCTCGACTTTGGCATTTACCGCGTGATGAATGCCAAACGGGCCGAAGTCACCCGGTTCCTCGATCACGATTTGTTGCCGCAAGTCCGCACCGAACTGGAAAAAATCTCCACCGGCGACCGGGCCGGGCTGGAAACCGAACTCGCCAAGGCCATCGCCGCCGCGCGTGCGGCTGGATTCAGCGCGGAGCAGGCCGAGCAATCGCCCAAGGTGAAGGAACTCCGCGCCCAGCTTGCCGCCACCGTGGACGTGTCGGCGCTCGAAAACGAAGTTCTCTCCGACCTCGCCAATTTCTTCCGGCGTTATTACCAGGGCGGTGATTTCCTCGCGCTGCGCCGTTACAAGGCGGGCGTCTATGCCATTCCCTACGAAGGCGAGGAAGTGAAATTGCATTGGGCCAACGCCGACCAATACTACATCAAGACCAGCGAATACCTGCGCGACTACACGTTCAAGTTGGCGGACGGCAAAAGAATCCATTTCAAACTCGTCGAGGCAGACACCGAAGCGGACAACAAAAAAGCTGCTGCCGGGCAGGAACGCCGTTTTATTTTGTGCTCCGATCCGCTGGTGGAAACTGATGGCGAACTCATCATCCGTTTTGAATACCGGCCTGATGCTGACAAACGCAAGCAGGCCGAGTTGAACACGCTCGCCTCACAGCAGATTTTTGGTGGTGGGAACACGACCGCCCTCACCCCGGCCCTCTCCCCCGAGGAGAGGGAGAATCCTACGCCGTCGCTCTCCAATCCGGTCGCATCCTCTTCGCCGAAACCTGGGAGCGTTTCTCCCTCTCCGCCCGCAGCGGGGGGAGAGGGCCGGGGTGAGGTGGGCCGTTCCTTGTCCGCAGGCAAATCTTTCACCCCCTGGCTCGCCGCCCTGGCCGCCAAAGCGCCCACGGAAAAAATCCCCACCGCACTATCCTGGAAAAGCATCTGGCCGATTACACCGCCCGCAACAGTTTCGATTATTTCATCCACAAGGACATCGGCGGGTTTCTCCGGCGCGAACTCGATTTCTACATCAAGAACGAGATCATGCACCTCGACGACATCGAGGCCGAGGCCGCGCCGCGCGTGGAGCAGTATCTCGCCAAGATCAAGGCCATCCGCGCCATTGCCCGCAAGGTGATTGAGTTTTTGGAGCAACTGGAAAACTTCCAGAAAAAACTCTGGCTCAAAAAGAAATTCGTGGTGGAAACCAACTGGTGCGTGACGCTCGACCGCGTGGCCGAGGCGCTGTTCCCGGAGATTTTG
>JAYVSV010000015.1:0-5046 GCA_043775015.1 Verrucomicrobiota bacterium | reverse complement strand
AACACGAGGCGCAGGCCGGTTGGACGACGTTGTGTTCGCTCGTGTCAATCAAGCCCGACTCCGAGCTGAATCTCGCGGAGGTGAAGCGCCTGTTGCAGCGCGTGCAGAAGTCGATCCATCAAGCGCCGAACGACGCCCGCTATGCGATGAACAACTTCGTGATCTGCGTGGCTTCCTACGTGCAACCACTGAACGAGTTCGCGAAACAAGTCGCGGAGAAAATCGGCCGCGTGAGCGTGGACATGGGCGACACCGCGTGCCAGGTGCCCTTCGCGCCGGACCACATCAAGAAAGTGGAAGCGCGCGGGACGATCGGAAAGAAACGCAAATCGGCGAAGTGCTGACGCGTGCCCGCGGGCAGAGTTCGGAGTCCCGCCTTTAGGCGGTCCGGGGCATACGCACGGGCAGCACGCGTGGAAATCATCAAGCGCTCCCTCGCGACGTACTACGCCTCGCCGCCTGAAGGCGGAACTCCAAACCTAGCGATTTCCGCCAATCGTAGCGCATACGTTGGAGTGCAGCAAAGAACCGTGATTTCATTTTCCAAAATTGCTTTCAATCGTGCTTCGCTGCTCAATCCACCGCCAGGAAAGCAGAGCGATCCCAATTTTTGCGCGGCATCGAACGCGAGCCAGAAGCCGATGAACGGTCCGAATGAAAATGCGAAATAAATTTTATCGTTCGCTCCGATTTTTGCCGCGCGAAAAATAGTCATCCAGTTTTGGGTCATCCATTCCCAGTTTTCCGGCGTGTCGAGCCAGCGCAATGGCGTGCCGGTCGTGCCGCTGGTTTGGTGGAAGCGGGTGTAGCGTTCGAGCGGGAAAGTCAGGTTCGTTCCGTAAGGCGGATTTTTTTCCTGATCGGCAACCATCTCTGGCTTCGTGGTGAACGGGATTTTCCGCGAGAAATCCTCCAGGCTGGAAAACGGTGAGTCGATTCCAGAAAGTTTTTTTGTGTAAAAGCGATTCGCCGGAATCAGTGCGGAAATTAATTCACCGAGCTTCGCAAATTGTTGCGCCACGATTTCCTCACGACTGGCGAACCCCGCAAACATTTCAACTTTGATTTGGTTTGGCAGAAGTCGTTTGGGTCGGCGCTGGTTTTGCCGCAGGCGGATTTGGTTTGTAGAAGGTCACAAGACAACCGCCGATTGCCGCCAGCACAATCCCCGCGAAAAACTGCGGTTTGATGGACGCCAAACCGCCGGCGGGCGGATGCTGCCAGATGGAATAGGCCGCGTTCACGATCGGCGCTCCGGCAAAAACAATCGACATTACCACGGCGGGCGTGCCTTTCGCGCCGAACGCGAGCAACACGCCGAACGCGCCGATTGCGCCGACGATTCCAGCGACCAGTGACCACGCCATTCCTTTTGCCGGAAAACTCCACGACGCTCCTTTAAAAATCAGCAGCGCCAGCGGCGCGATTACCGCCGTGAGAAAATAAGCCAGGCCGACAAAGAGAAACGCTTTGTAACGACCGTTCACCGGATCGCCCATATTTGTCTGCCCGGTGTGAAGGAAAACACCATAAACACCCCACGTGACAACCGTCATCAATGCAAAAACAAGCCAGTTCATGGAGGGGAGTCTATGCAGAGGCGGGCTTTACTTCAATTGGATTGTCGTCCAATTTACGTATGAATCTCTCGGAATCCGAAGCGTCTCATTATTGTGAAATTATTATTTCTTTGCCTAAGTTTGCTCCTCGTTGGATGCGCCTCCACCGCCAAAAATTTTGACAAACGCCGCACCGAACGGTTAGCGGCCTACAACGTTTTGTCGCCCGATTTCAAAGCAGCCGTTGACCAAGGGCAGATAAAAATCGGTATGTCGCAAGACGCCGTTTACATCGCGTGGGGACCGCCTTCGGAAGTTTTAAAATCAGCGAACGAACAAGGCGAGCTGACGCGCTGGCTTTTCTACGGCTCCTACCTGCAGGAACAACGTTATTGGACTGGTTCGCGCGGCGGATACCATCGCGGCATTCCGTCCGAGCGTTTACAATTTGATTACATTCCCCGGGATTACGTGAGTGCTGAAATCCTCTTTGCCAATGGCGTGGTGAAAAGTTGGTCGATGCAGCCACGTCCAACGTATTGATTTTCTTTGTAGCGGCGCGTCTGTGACCGCCGCTGATTGGAAGGTTAAAATGCAGTGGTCACAGACGCGCCGCTACATTTTCAGCAATTCCTTCGGCGCAACTTCAATTTTATCGGCGATATTTTTTGGAATGGAGCACGCAGACATTTTCCCGCCTTCGTGATGAGTTACGCAGACCACCGTCAATAAACCACGCGCGACTTCCACGACTGGCGTTACGTTGATTTTTCGAAAATGGAAAACGTAGCTGAGCGATTTGGATCGCTTCTCCGAGACGAGCAATTGCACTTCCACTTCATCTTCGAACCGGAGCGGCTGTTTGTAATCGCATTCCGCATGAACGCGCGGCCAACCGACCGGCGGTTCAGTCGTGCGCGAGACAATGGAAAAGCCGAGCGAACGAAAAAACCCGTGTTCCGCCGTTTCCATGAACCGGAAGAAATTGGAATAATGCATGATGCCGACCATGTCGGTGTCGGAAAATTCCACGCGGCGTACGATTTTAAATTCGGAAGGCATGGCGGGATTTTAGATTTTTGGTTTGCGATTTGCGATGGAAAAATCTGGCACACCTGATTTGTGAGGAGCGCCGGTTTGCAACCGGCTTTGGGTGAGAGACGCGCATAAGCTGGTTGCAAACCGGCGCTCCTTACGAAAGAAAAGCCCGCGTCTTTCCGCAGGGATGTCGCAGTGGCACTCAAAGACGAGGAAGGCGCGAAAATACCGCCACCGTTTCCTGCGCCATTTTTTCCACGCTGAAATTTTCCTGAACCGCTTTGCGTCCGGCTTCACCGAGCGAACGAAGTTGCGCCGGATTCGAAAGTAATTGGGCAATCGTCTCCGCAAGCGACGTCGAGTTCGGTTCGCAAAGCAATCCACCGCCCGTCGCTTCAATCAATTCCGGGAAGGAAGCCTGCTGCGGCTGAACCACGGGAATACCCGAGGCGAGCGCTTCGATGATGTAAAGCCCGAACGCTTCGCCATACGGAGCTGGAACGGAAAAAAGCGTGAGCGATTTGAAGAAATCCTGCTTGGCCGCGCGCGTGAGATTCGGAAAAAATTCCACGGCGCTCGAAAGATTATTTGCGCTCAACCTGTCGCGCATCTTTGCGACGAATGGTTCGTCTGATGGGCCGCAACCGCCGCCGATTTTCAATTTTAGATTTTTAAATTCGTTGCGCTTTTTCAACGCGATAAACGCATCGACGAGAATATCCAAACCTTTTTCCGGGCACATCCGCGCGAAATAGCCAAGCGTCGGCACGTTTAAACTTTGAACATCGACCTTTGAACCTTGAACTTCCTCATACCCTTCGAGATTGATTCCGTTGTAGATGACGCGAATTCGATCATCTGGGATGCCGAGGCGTTTCGACATCAGCTCGCCAAAATATTTGCTGGGAGCAATAAACAAGTCCACATCCGCAGCGCGTTCCGACAAGGTTTTCCACGCCAATTCCCGGTGGCTTATCGGCAGGGAATCGAGAAAGGAATCTTCACCTTGCAGCGAACAAACAATCGGCACGCCCAATTCCTTTTTGAGTCGTCGCGCCATACCGATGAGCAAAGCGTTCGAGAGCGAAATGACGTCGGGCTTTGGGTTCGCTTTCAGCCAATCGATCAGTTGGTCGAGTTCGCGCGCTTGATTTCCTTCTTCACCTTGGATCATCGAGAGCGTCAGCGCGCCGAGGTCTTGCGGGCGGGTTTTCCCTGCGAACCCAGCCGCCTGCTTCAGTAAAAATGGGGATGCGAACAAACGGTGCAGCCAATTCGGCGCGTCGCGATACCACTTGGATTTCTGTTCGAGATAAACATTGATGCCACCAAAAAAGATCGGGGTGCCCTCGCTTTGATCCGCCTCATCAAGAGTGAGCGGAAGATAGAGCGGCATCATCAAAGTCGAGTGCCCGAGTTTGCGCAGCGCAGCGACCAGCGCGTTGTCGCGAAAACATCCGCCGCAAAACATCGCGCCCGCGCCCGGTGTGATTTGGATGATGTTCATTGGTCAAAGGGGTCGGAGCTTACTAATGTCATGTTTTCTTTCTGTTCGCCACTTTTGATCGAGTCGCATTGAACGCGGTTCGCCAGTGACCCATCTCCAATCGCTGCGCGATCCAGTGCCACGTCATCGTCGTCTCTTTCCGCAATCGAGCTGCCATGCGTGTTTTCTTCCCATCGCCTTTCCGGCACGTCTTCAACTCCGCCTCCGTCCATCCGTCCCGGCGCAACATATCCGCGACCAGCCGCTGCGCTTTCTGCTCATCCGATTCCCTCAATTCCTCCCCATAATGCGCTTTGCTTTGCTTCTCTCCGATCCACTCCAGCAATTGCTCCCGGAATTCCTTCGGCCCCCAGCACCAACCGCGCCTCAACCTTTTCCAATCGCCGTTCTCCTGGCTTCTTTCCAGTTCTTTTCTCTGCTCCACCGCCTGCTCCAGTTGCCGCCGCCCGGCGATGTTGTCCGCCCTGATCCCCGATTCTCCCAACAACCGATCCACTCGCAGCCACGGCGGGCGCTTCCCGGGACTTTTCAAATACTCCGGCCAACTGCTCCAACGATACTCCGCCAATAGCTGCCCAGGCTTGAGCAATTTCGCCCGCGCCGGATTCAAATGCACATAATTACACACGCTTTTGAGATAACCTGTCCCGCTGCCGTCCACCACCAGTGATTTGTAGCGGCCGCTGAACAAATGGCCGGCATATTTGTGCCGGCGGTTAAAGCGCGAGGTGTAAGTGCCTAAAAACCATCTCATGCCCGCCGCCAGATTGGCCCTCGGCGTTTCCGCCACCAAATGAAAATGATTACCCATCAAACAATAGGCGTGAACCTGCCAGCCGGTCTTGGCGCAGACCTCTCCGAGAGTTTCCACGAACAACTCCCGATCTTTGTCCGTCTTGAAAATGGGTTCACGCCGGTCCCCGCGATTGATCACATGATAAA
>JAYVSV010000014.1:0-18116 GCA_043775015.1 Verrucomicrobiota bacterium | reverse complement strand
GCGCGTCACTCCGTGCGCGCCGTCACACAATATACCGCGAGCGGCGCGCACGGAGTGACGCGCCCTACCATCAATGATTCGAGTTCATGTGTGTCCATTCGTGGTTTTTCTTTCTTAGGAGGTTTTAAATGATCGCCGCGCTCATCTTTCTCCAATTTCAGTCGATCAAAAACCGTTTGCTGACGCGCGTTCGGCGATTACGCCAGCCGAAATATCTTTTTGGCGCGATTGCCGGCGGTGCTTATTTTTACTTATATTTTGGTCGGCACCTTTTTTCCGGACCTGCCGCGATCAACCCGGCCATCTCGCTTGTGCCGCAGCAATTTCCTTTCGAAATGCTTGCAGCGTTCGTGCTGTTTATCATCCTGATTTCCGCGTGGATATTTCCGCATAAACGAGCCGCGCTGACGTTCACCGAGGCGGAGGTGGCGTTTCTTTTTCCCGCTCCGATCAGCCGCAAAATGCTGATCCATTTCAAACTGCTGAAATCTCAAACCGGCATTCTTTTCACCGTCATTTTTTTGACTCTGATCACGCGACGCTTTGGCAGCGGTGGTCACGCATTTACTCACGCGGCAGGTTGGTGGATCATTCTTTCGATTTTGAACCTGCACTTCATCGGTTCCTCTTTCGCTCGAACCCTGCTGCTGGATCGCGGGATTTCCAATTGGGTTCGGAGAGCCATCGTGCTCGTTGTGCTCGCCCTTATTGTCGCGCTCGTGGTGGTTTGGGGGAAAAATACTTTGCCTGCGTTTAATCTTTCCGAGATGTCCGACCTCCCAGCCTTCGCGCGTTATGCCGAAAATCTTTTCCAATCCGGCCCGTTGCCCTATTTGCTCTTCCCCTTTCAATTGATCATCCAGCCGTTTCTTGCGCCCGACGAAAAAAGTTTTCTTATCGCCCTTGCTCCGGCGGCGCTGTTGCTCGCCCTTCATTATGTTTGGGTGATTCGTTCCAACGTCGCCTTTGAAGAAGCATCGGTCGAATCCTCTCAAAAAATGGCCGAACGCGTCGCTTCCGTCCGCGCGGGCAATTGGCACGCCTCGGCCAAGCCGAAGAAAAAGAGCCGCGCGCCGTTCCAGTTGAAACCGCTGGGAGCGCGACCCGTCGCGTTGCTCTGGAAAAATTTAATCAGCGCCGGGCAAGTGTTCACTCTGCGCTTCTGGCTGATCATGATTTGGCCGGCGATTTTCGGCGCGTTTATTTTCGGCAACACGGGAAAGAATTCAGGACTGGCCGTGGCGCTCGGTTTTTTTGCGCTCATGCTTTTGTTCATGTCAATTATGATCGGGCCTCAATTGATGCGGCAGGATTTTCGCCAGGATTTGCCGTCGATTGATTTACTCAAAGTTTATCCGATGAGCGGCTGGCAAATTGTGCTCGGCGAAATCTTCGCGCCGGTGGTGATGCTCACCGCCACGCAATGGTTGCTGCTGCTGCTCGCTCTCGGTTTTGGCGCGGGAATTCCCGGAGCGAAAGGAATTTCTGGGTGGGACCGCGCTGGCCTTGCTTTCGGGATTGCCGTGTTGCTGCCGATGTTGAACTTCAACTTGCTCCTGATTCCGAATGCGGCGGTGCTGCTCTTTCCGTCCTGGTTTCAAACCGGCAAAGATGCGCCTCAAGGAATCGAAGCCACCGGCCAGCGGCTCATCTTCATGATCGGTCAGGTTTTGGTTTTGGCGTTGGCGCTCGCTCCGGCGGCGGGAGTTTTCGCGCTGATTATTTTTCTCTGCAATTATTTTATGAATCCGATGAGCGCAATCCCGATTGCGTCCATCGTTGCGGCGGCGGTGCTGGCGGCGGAAGGAATTTTTGGACTGATGTTGTTGGGAAAAATTTTTACCCGATTCGATTTGTCGGCAGAAACAACGAATTGATCGTAGCTGCATCTCCTGAAAGCGTGGCTGAATAATTTTGGAAGTCAGCCGTGCTCTGACGAGACACAGTCGCACTTCTTCAATTTCCCGCCCGGCAACACGCGAAATTTTTCCCCGCGCCACTCGATCGTATTCCCGACAAACGCCAACGCCCAAACCGCCACGTTCAATAAATCTTTGATCGGCACCAGCCAGAACCAGATGTAGTGACCCAGTCCCCGCGTGAGCCACTCCTGCATTTTCAGCGCGGCCTGGATGCGCACCGGGAGCAAAATCGAGATCGGCACAAACCAAAAGGAATGATGATTGGCCAACAGCGCGGCGGTCCAGAGTACCGGCCAAAGCGTGGCGTTGCTCAGGATGCTGAAGAAAAATGGCGCGGGCTGGCAGACACGAATCGTTCGCGCCCAGCGCAATTGATGCGCCCAAACCCGTTTCCAATTCATCGGCGCTTCCCAGCATTCCACCAGGACGGGCGAGAGGACGATTTGTTTTCCGGTGCGCGCAATTTTATTTCCGAGTTGATAATCGTCCGCGAGAAAATCGACGAGCGATTCGAACCCGCCGATTTGTTTGAGTTGTTCGCGGCGCGTGACCATCGCGGCACCGAGGGCGAAATCGAGCGGTTTCAAGGTTTGCGATTGCAACACCTGGCTCCAGAAATCGGCGTTGATCGCGACCGCCTCCCACTGCATGGCGGGCGTGGAGGGATTGGCGAGGCAATAAAAACAATTCACCAGACCGACTTCGGGATTTTCAAGAGGCCGGACGGCGTTCGCGAGAAAATCGTCCGTCACGCGCACATCGGCATCGCTGATGACGACGATCTCGTTTTTGGCGTGTCGTTCCAATTGAATCAACGTGGAAACTTTGGCGTTCGGCCCGAGCGCTTCGCCGCAGACGATCAGTTGCGCGTCGAGGCCGGGATGTTCGCCAATCAGTTCCTGCACGAGGGCGCAGGCTGGATCACTCTCGGACGCGACGCCGAAGAGCATCTGGATGGGTGCGGAATAATTCTGCGCAAACCAGCTTCGCAAACAGTTTTTGGTTTCCGCATCGCAGCCCTTCAACGGTTTGAGCAAAGTGATCGCGAGCGAAAGGTTTTTGTTCGCAAGGCGTTGGTGCAATGGAAAACGGCGTGCGGCAAGCCATTGCCAAAGCGTCAGGCCGCAACTCAAAACCGCGATGACTCCTAAAATCCAATTCAGAACCACGCGGCGAGATTACAGAGCGCGAGGAAACAAAAAAGATTTTTACGCGGGTAGCACCAACGTCTTGCGAGTGGGACGCTTCCGCGACCTAAGCGGCGACCCATGGGGATATGTGGAAAAGTCCGATATCTAACTGGGCGCGGGACGCTCTCCGATAAAAAAGCGGAAAAAGAAAACCGCAAGGGGCTGGCACACGGCCACAGGGGGAGGGCTTCTGGAAGTTCGACCGGGCTTGTTCAACAACGGCTAGTCCCGCGACTGCGGGACTCCGCCCCCCTTGCCCCCTTCGATCAATGCTAGCCTTGGAGGTTAGCCCGCTCAATTTTTCTCAACTGGTTCATCTCGTCTCCAACTCGCCTCATCTAACGACACGCTACGAAGCGTGCTCTTGCTTGGGCCAGCGACTTCGTGAACGACATGCAAAGCGTGACCGTTGCGCAACGTGTACGACACCCAAAGATGACTAGACGGACCGCCAGCGTTCGCGAGACAGCGCCCGTAACAACTGGACAAGCCGAGCGTAGCAAACACCTGCTCGTCTGTCATGTCTGCTCTCAACAAATGAATCCGCTGCTTGGCGGTTTCAAGCTGCTCCGGTGTGGCCGGATTGATGGGGTCGAATGGTTGTGAGGCGACAGGCTTCGGCAGATGCGTCCTGCAACCGAGTAAGCAGCAGATTAAAAACAATGGGATCAGCGTTCGCATGAATGGCAACGCGAGCGGCCTAACCTTGTATTGAGTTGCGAATCAGAATTCGTTCGCAGCCTAATCCGAGTGTTTCGCAGGCTAATTTGATTTTCACTGGCACCAACCTTAATCTTGCGCCGGATTCCTGCAACCTTTTTCAAATGCAGAAACCCGAGCAATTTCCGCCCAATCTCAGAACGCGATTTATCCGGTAACCAGCGTTCCCACTTTCTCTCCCAGCACGACCCGCTTCAAATTGTGCGGCTTGAATAAATCGAAAACGATGATCGGCATTTTGTTATCCATGCAGAGGGAAAACGCGGTCGAGTCCATCACTTTCAATTGTTTCTGCAACGCATCGAGGTAGCTGATTTGCTTGAAGCGTTTGGCGTTGGGATTCTTTTTTGGATCTTTGTCGTAAATGCCGTCCACTTTGGTTGCCTTCAAAATGACTTCGGCACCCATTTCGTTCGCGCGCAAGGCGGCGGCGGTGTCGGTGGAAAAATAAGGGTTGCCCGTTCCCGCTCCAAAAATGACGACGCGCCCTTTTTCCAAATGACGGACGGCGCGGCGGCGGATGAACGGTTCGGCGACCTGCCACATGGTGATGGCGGTTTGCACGCGAGTGGCCACGCCATCTTTTTCAAGCGCATCTTGCAACGCCAGGGAATTGATGACAGTCGCGAGCATGCCCATGTAATCGCCCGTGGCGCGTTCGATGCCGCGTTCGCTCCCGGCCAGACCGCGAAAAATATTTCCGCCACCGATGACGATGACGACTTCGACGCCCAGCTCGCGCACTTCACCGATCTGCGCCGCCATGCTGCGAACCGCAGCCGGGTCAATGCCAAGGCCGGCCTCGCCGCCGAGGGCTTCCCCACTGAGTTTGAGCAGAATGCGGCGATATTTTGGTTTGGTAGATTTAGTCATCGAGCGAACGGTGTTCTAACAGTGGACGGAGTAATCGTCAACTGCGGCGGCGGCAAATGACTGAAATGCCGGGAGACTCGGGCGAAATTCCGGCGTGGCCCGCCGGAGCCTGTTCGAAAAATTTTCTGCGTCGCATGGCTGTTTTCAATGGGTGCCACATGTTGTCTCTGTGAATGCGCTTTGGATTCAACAACAAACTCGTTTTGCCGGTGAGTGTGATTGTTTCGTCCAATTCTTGAATCGGTTCTTCCTAGTCGAGACGAGTGACGCTGTACAAACTCTGACCAACTCATGGCAAAAAATTCAAATGCACCGACGGCGGACGCAAAGTGGTCGCGCAAACTTGCGATCTTCTGTGTCTGCGCTGGTTTGGGATTGTTCCTTTTCACGATCGCTTGCCGCACCACGTCGAGCGCAAAGGTGCATTTTCCCGGTAAATCGTGGGAGCAACGCGAACCGGCCAGTCTCGGTCTCAACCCCGCCGCTCTCGATCAACTCGCCCAACAACTGGGCGGGCGCGGTTGCGTGATCAAGGATGGCTACGTGGTGAAGTCGTGGGGCGATCAGGCGCAGGTCGCGGACGTGTTGTCCTCGGCGAAACCGGTGTTGAGCACGCTGCTTTTTTTTGCGATTGAAGAAGGTCGCGTGAAAAGTGTGGACCAGCCGATCGCGGACTTCGGCTGGGAGTTGAAGGAGAAAGATCGCGCGATCACGTTTCGAAATCTCGGCGCGATGAACAGCGGTTACGCACGGCCCGAAGCGCCGGGCGAAGCGTGGGCTTACAACGACTACGCCATTCAGCTTTACCAAAAAACTTTGTTCGACAAGGTGTTCAAGGAGGACGCGAAGGTGGCTGCGGAAAACCCGAAGCGCCTCGGCGCGCTCGGCTTCGAGGACGGATTAAAATTTTCGGAGAAGCGCCGCATCTCGGCGTCGGTTCGCGATTTCGCGCGCATCGCGTGGTTCTGGGCGAACAACGGGAACTGGAACGGCCAACCGGTTTTGCCCAAGCGCTATTTCGACGAATACCGGAAGCCGCAGGCGAAACGAAATCTTCCGATCAGCCGCGAAGCGAAGACGGATGATTATCTCCAGATCAAAACTTATGGCGGCGGCTCGGAGCACTTCACGCGATTCGGGCCGGGCATCTACGGTTTCAACTGGTGGTTCAACGGCACGGGCGATCGTCATCGCGAGAATCTGACCTGGCCGGATGCGCCACCGGATACTTACATGTCGCTCGGCGCGGGCGGCAACAACGCGGCAGTCATCCCCAGTCTCGGCATCGTGCTCGTGGGTGCAGGCGCGGATTGGGCCGAACATCGCGCGGGCGATCCGACGTCGAAGATCAATCAGGCGCTCAAACTCGTCGCGGCTTCCGCTGGCTACAAACCGGAAGCGCACGCGAACGTCGCAGGTGAAATGAAAAAGTGGCAGCCGGTCACCGCGTCCTTCCTCGGGCCTGAGTTGTCGGAAACAGGTAAGCCGAATCCGTTCACTGAGTTCCGGCTCGAAGTCACGTTCCAGCAAGGCGACCGGAAATTTGTTGTGCCCGGTTATTTCGCCGCCGATGGCAACGCCGCCGAGACGAGCGCCGCGTCGGGCCGTTGCTGGCGCGCGCATTTCATGCCGGATGAAGCGGGCAAATGGACTTATCGCGCGAGCTTTCGCAAGGGCGAGGGCATCGCCGTCGCCGAGAATCCGAACGCAGGCGAGCCGACGGCGTTTGATGGCTTGAGCGGTTCGTTCACCATCGCGCCCGTCGAAAAATCCGCGCCCGGTTTCTACGCGAAGGGCCAGCTCGAATACGTCGGCGACCGTTACCTGCGTTTCGCCGAGACCGGCGAGCCGTGGCTCAAGGGCGGCGCGGACAGCCCGGAAAATTTTCTCGCCTACACCGACTTCGACGGCACCGTGCCCACGCACAAGTATGCGCCGCACGTCGGCGACTTCCGCATCGGCGACCCGACGTGGAAAGACGGCAAAGGCAAGAACATCATGGGCGCGCTGAATTATCTCGCGTCGAAGAAAATGAACTCGGTTTATTTCCTCACGATGAACGTCATCGGCGACGGCAAGGATGTCTGGCCCTGGCTTTCGGAAACGAACGTGACGCAGTTCGATTGCAGCAAGCTCGATCAATGGGACATCGTGTTCAATCACATGGATCGACTTGGCCTGATGATGCACGTCGTCCATCAGGAACAGGAGAACGACCACCTGCTCGACGGCGGCGACCTCGGCCCGTCGCGCAAACTCTACTACCGCGAACTCATCGCACGATTTTCGCATCACCCGGTCATCGTCTGGAATCTCGGCGAGGAAAACCGGAACACCACTGCCCAGCAGAAGGCGTTCGCGAAATTTGTCCGCGACACGGACGCTTACCATCACCCGAATGTGATTCACACCTTTCCGCATTTGGTGGATCAGATTTATACGAACCTTGTCGGCTACCCGTATCTGGAAGGCCCGTCTTTCCAGTTCGGCAAAGCCGAGCGCACACACAAGGAGACAGTGAAATTTCTCAAGCTCGCGCGCCAGGCCGGTCGCCCGTGGTATGCGTGTCAGGACGAGATCGGCCCGGCCAGCGATTGCGTGCCGCCGGATGTTCAGGACTCCGAGCGCAGTTACATCATCCGCCACGCGCTCTGGGGAAATCTCATGGCCGGCGGCTCGGGTGTGGAATGG
Source organism: Verrucomicrobiota bacterium (assembly GCA_043775015.1). Lineage (GTDB taxonomy): Bacteria > Verrucomicrobiota > Verrucomicrobiia > Limisphaerales > CANJXF01 > CANJXF01. Next base: position 10,720 of record JAYVSV010000014.1, on the reverse strand, counting down.
ATTTTCGCCTACGACACCTGGCCGCGCGTGCCGGCGAAGCATCTCGACATCGCGTGCGAGAACTGGCGCCCCTGGGAGAAACTTTGGGATCACACCGCCGTCGCCATGGATTTTTTTCAACGTCACCTTCCATTCACGCAGATGGACACGGCGGACAAATTGGTGAACACGACCAACGCATGGTGCTTTGCCAAGCCGGGCGAGGTGTATGCCGTTTACGTTTTCGGTGGTGCGGATGTGAAACTCGAGTTGCCGCCGGGATCGTTTACGACGCACTGGTTCGACATTCGCAACGGCGGCGATTTGATTCCCGGCGAATCGTTGACCGGCCCCGGCGAAATCGCTCTGGGAAAACCTCCGACCCATCCTGAAAAGGACTGGGTCGCCCTCGTCAAAATCAAATCGAAAAAGTGAACCTCTTCATTTTGAAAACCAGCAGCCGCGTAACCGCAGTTTCCTTTAGAGCCTGTCTGAAAAGTAGCGGCGGGCGTCTCGCCTGCCGTGGAGGACGGCATCTTGCCGCCCGGATTGAGGCAGGATTGCGAGAAGAGATTCAAGTATTTCGCGGCTCTCTAACGCGGCTCGCACCTTTTCCGCCGGGCGAGACGCCACGGCTCCATCCCGCCCATGCGGGACCAAGATGGCCGACGCTACATTTTCAGACAGTCTCTTGGTCTCTTCCTGTACCCATGAATTTTATGAGATATGTTTTACTTAACTCCGCAGTCCTCGCGCTGTGCATCGTAGCTGTTCACGCGGCGGAACCTTCCACCAACCAACCATCGGCCGTCCTGTTCGAGGATGGATTCGGCGAGCTGCGAAGTGGGTCGCTTGGGAGTGTTTTAGGCGCGCACGCCGAGTACCATTACCTGCCAGAAACAGGGCCAAAAGGAAATTGGGCTATCACCACCTTTTCTTCCTCGGGCCTATCCCAACATGCCTGGAGAGCCGCCCGTCATAATGACAAACCGGTGCTGCTCCAAACTTACGAGAACACGCTCAAGCACACGCATCCGATGGTTGTTGGCGGCGAAGAATTGTGGGCGGATTACACCCTCACCGCGACGTTCGCTCCCGAGAGTGCCAAGGGCCGGAGTGGAATTGTTTTTCGCTATCGCAACGATCGTTGCAATTACTTCTTCGGCGTCGAAGGTTCCAAGGCCGTGCTCAAAATGATCCAGCACGAAAAAGATTTTCGAAAACCGTTTGAGAAACTTTTGGACAGTAAAGAGTTTTCCTGGAAGGCCGGAGATGACTTGCTCGCCGAAGTAACGGTTTCCGGTGAGCACATCGAAGCGAAACTCAATGGCAAGCTCGTGTTGAAGGCCGATGATTCCACTTATCTGCAAGGTAGAATTGGGTTGGTTTCCGACATGCCGACTCGCTTCAGCAGCGTCCGCGTGACGGCGACACCTGCGGAGAAATTGCGCGTAACCGCCGCGCGAGCCAAGATCGAAGCGGAGTCACTCGCGCTCCAAGCTGCCAATCCGAAACCGGTTCTCTGGAAAAAATTTAAGATCGAAGGATTCGGTGTTGGCCGCAATCTGCGTTTCGGCGATCTCGATGGCGACGGTCAATTGGATGTTCTGATCGGCCAGGTTCTCCACCACGGCCCGAAGGACGCGAACAGCGAAGTGAGTTGCCTCACGGCGGTGAACCTTGATGGCAAAATGCTCTGGCAAATCGGCGAACCGGATCCGTGGAAAGACCACTTGAGCAATGACGTGGCGTTTCAGATTCACGACATCGACGGCGACGGTGTCAATGAAGTTATCTACTGCATGAACATGGAACTCATCGTCGCCGATGGGAAAACAGGCAAAACGAAATACAAAATCAAAACACCGGAAACTCCGCCCAACACTTTTCCGCCGCGCAACAAATTCCCGCGCATCCTTGGTGACGCGCTTTACTTCTGCGATTTTCGCGGGCAAGGACGCAAGGGCGACATCGTGCTGAAGGATCGTTACCAAAGTTTCTGGGTCTTCAACGAGAAACTCGAACCGATGTGGCAGGCGCAATGCAACACCGGCCACTACCCGTTCTCCTACGATGTCGATGGCGATGGCAAAGATGAATTGTTCATCGGCTACTCGGCGTTTGATCATACCGGGAAACGAATCTGGAGTCTCGACAGCACCTTGAACGATCACGCCGACGGTGTCGCGATGGTGAAATTTCTTCCCGATCCGAAAGCGGAACCACGGCTCCTTCTCGCATCGAGCGATGAAGGAATGCTGTTCGTGGATACGAAAGGAAAAATCGAACAACATCATCGCTTTGGTCATGTGCAAAATCCGGTCGTCGCCGATTTCCGACCTGACATGCCCGGACTGGAAACCATCTCGATCGATTTCTGGGGCGACCAGGGAATTGTTCACATGTATGACGCCTCCGGGAATCTCTACCACGACTTCGAGCCATGTCAGCACGGCAGCATGTGTTCGCCCATCAATTGGACCGGCAAACTTCCGGAATTCTGGGTGCTTTCTCCGAACGCCGAGGACGGCGGCTTCTTTGATGGCTGGGGGCGGCGCGTGTTCAAGTTCCCCGCCGATGGTCATCCCGAAATGTGTTATGCCGTCCTTGATTTAACCGGCGATTGCCGCGACGAAATCGTGGTGTGGGATCCGTATGAAGTTTGGATTTACACACAAAGCGACAATCCGAAAACGGGGCGGCTCTACAAACCGAAGCGCAATCCGCAGTTTAATAATTCCAATTATCAGGCAACCGTTTCGCTGCCCGGCTGGTCGGATGGAAAACCTTGACCCGCTTATGCGCCAGTTGTTTCCATTCGCGGTGGGCCTTGCGTTGCTCGGTGCGAGACTTGCGATTCCGCGATTGCAGATTGCAGCCATCCTGGTGATTGAACCCTGAAGTCAATGAACCATGACGACATGAATCTTTTGATCGAAGGAAATTTGATTTCCCGCGCGCAGCGGTGTGATAGGTTGGCGGGTGCCATGAAATTTAAGGAACTCATGCGGGTTCGATACCGGTTCGTGAAGCTGTTGCCGACGTTGATCGCGCTCGCATCCCTCCTGGCCTCAACGATGTCCGCCTCGGCGCAGGTTACGGTATTCAACGACAATTTCTCCAGCGGCAGCACCGTCAATTCCCTCAGCCCAATCGCTCCCACGGCCAATTCGACCAGCTACGAGGTCATCGCGTCGAAGTCTTGGAGTCCCAACCCTTCGACGCTGACCTCAAGCGATCTGAAGTTTGGCATCGTGTCCACGAGCGGCGGCGGCGTGGACTTGCAAGCCCTGTTCGCCACCACGCCGGTCGAGCTCCTCGCCGCAGGTAATTATGTTGAGCTTACCGTCGTGTTCACCGCCACCGCCGGCGTGCTGACTACCGACACGCAATTGGGAGTTGGTCTCTTCAACGCGAGCGGTGTTGCGCCTTGGGGCGGCGGTTTGAATAACTCGGCGAACAACACCAACTTCAATGCGGCCACCGGCGGTGCGCAAAACTGGCAGGGCTACCTCGCGCAATTCGGCTACCCCGGCGGCGTGTCGGGCAATTCCCAGTTTTCGTTCCGTCCAGCCCAAGTGAATGGCGACAATCGGAATCAGATCACCGATGTCAATGGCAGCACCATCTACGGATTCCAAAATTCCACCACGATTGGTTCCAGTTCAGCCGGTCCGAATGTCAGTCTGACCGTCGGCGGTCGGTACACGAAAGTCGTCAACATCACGAGGCTCGGCGACGGCTCGCTGCAACTCACGGCCAGCCTTTACACCAACAACACCAGCGGCGCGCTGCTGACCAGCATCTCCGCCACAACCAGCACCAGCCCGACGACGACCACCTTCGACGCTTTCTCAATTGGCTGGCGCAGCAAGGCCAACGCGGCCAGTACGATGGATCTCCGCTCGGTTAAGGTCGTCAAGTTCATCCAGTCCCCCTGTGTTAGCGCGCAGTTCGTGAATACCACCCCGATGCTGATCGGGCAGACCAACAGTTTCGTGAACATCAGCCTCCCGACGAACGCCACCGCCGACGGCCCACTGACCGTCGATCTGGTCAGCACCAATCCAGCCGTGGCGTATCCCACTGGTTCACCGGGCGGCACGCGGACCCTGACCTTTCTGCAAAACTCTCCGTACTCCTCGACGAACGTATCCATCACTTCCGTGGCCGCCGGGACGACCCAGTTCTACCTCACCAACGCCACCCCGCCGGCTTGCATTGCATCGCCTTCCGCCAGCAGCGTCATCAACGTGATTTCCAATGCGCCGCCACCGCCGACGCCACTGGCATTTCCGGGCGCGGAAGGATTTGGCGCTAATGCCACCGGCGGTCGCGGCGGCGATGTTTATTACGTCACGAATCTCAATGACTCCGGCTCCGGCTCGCTCCGCAACGGCATTACCTCGGCAAGCGGGCCACGCACCATCGTCTTCGCCGTTTCGGGCAACATCCTGTTACAGTCCATTCTCACCATCAACAAACCGAACATCACCATCGCCGGCCAGACCGCGCCGGGCGACGGCATTTGCCTCCGCGATTACAGTCTCAACATCGGCGGCACGCACGACACCATCGTCCGCTGTCTGCGCTTGCGACGCGGCGACGTGATCGTTCGCGCCACCGGCCAGCCCACCGGCTCCACTGGCCTCGACACGGTTTCGATTGATGATTCAAGCAATGTCATTTTCGATCACTGCTCGCTCTCATGGAGTTGCGATGAAATTTTTGGGATCGTGCAAAACCAGAACGTCACCGTGCAATGGTGCACCATTTTCGAACCGCTGGGCGATCCGGTGTTGCATCCGTACGGAGCGAGCCATGCCTACGGACTGAATTGCAGCGCCACGACGCTTTCAATTCACCACAACCTTGTCGCGCGTTATGTTTTTCGCGGCCCGCAATTCGAGCCGAACGACGCCGTGGCCGGTCAGGGCTATGAGAACTGGATGGAAGCGGTGAACAATGTTTTGTATGACTACTCCAGTTCCGGTTCACGCTACCGCAGCGGCGTCGAAGTTGGGGTGAGCACCATCCCGTTCCGCTTCCACTTCCTCAACAACTTTTACATCCGAGGCCCCGGCCATTCCGGCGCGCCAGAAATCGAAGTGGATACGCAGTACGCGTCGGTCAACACCATCAAGGTTCATGTGAAGGGCAATATTGGCCCCAGCCGCCTCAACGACAGTGCGGACGAGTGGGCCGGCGTGTGGACCCAGACCGACATTCCCATCCGCAGCGCAGCGGCGGATGTGCAATCGCAGATGTCCGACGTGCCGCTGTTCACGCCGCCCGTGCCGGTCACGACGACCGTCGCGTCCAACGCCTACAAGCAAGTCATCAGCTTCGCCGGCTACAACAACGTGCGCGACAGCGTGGACGTTCGCGCCATCAGCAACGTTCTCAATCGTGTTTACGGCAGCTATCTCCACTCGCAAAGCGAAGTCGGCGGCTGGCCGGACCTGTTCACCTACAACGCCCCGACTGACATCGACCGCGACGGAATGCCAGACTACTGGGAGACCGCCAACGGCATGAACCCCGCCGTCGCGAACAACAACCACACCAACGCCGACGGCTACACCGATCTCGAACAATACCTGAGTTGGCTCGCTGGCCTGCACGCGGTTGGATCAGCCAACGGTTTTGTAGATGTGAACCTCGGCAGCTACATCGCGGGCATGGCGAGCAACGCGACTTGCACCGTGTCGAATCCCACGAACGGCACGGTCACGTTGCTGGGCGATGGACGCACAGCGCGATTCACGCCGACACCGGATTTTTATGGGCGCACGGGCTTCCGTTTTGTCGCAACCGACGCGCTGGCAGGCGGCAACCTGACCAATACCGTCGCCTTGCTCATCACGCCGCAGCCGCGCTTTGTGAACGTGAGCGCCAGCGGTGGCCAGGTGGTGATGAGCGGCAGCGGCGGTGTGACGAACGGAAATTATTTTCTCCTTACCACCACGAATGTCACGCTGCCAGCCGCTAGTTGGTCGCGCATCGCCACGAATCAGTTCACTGCCTCTGGCAGTTTCAATCTGACGAACATCCTCAATCCAAATATGCCGCAAACATTTTACCGGCTGCAATTGCCGTGACGATTTGAATTGAACACCCAATTTAATATTCCCGACCCAAGCGTCGCTCCTGACATGACCAATCCTGCGGATGCTTATACGAATGGCGTCTGGTGGCCGTATCTCCGCACGCCCGGTTCATCCATTTGTCCCGCTGACCGCCGCTGCTTTCGCACTCACTTCATGAAAAAAACATTTACCTCGCTCGCACTCCTGCTGTCTGCCGCCACAACACTGGCAGCCACAACCATCGAACAATTCCACACGCATGACTTCGCCTTCAAGGCAACGGCGACGGGCAATCCATTTGATGTCGATCTCACTGGCGAGTTCGCCGGCCCGGATGGAGTGCGCTTGAAGGTGCCGGGGTTCTACGACGGAGACAGTGTCTGGAAAATTCGTTTCTCCCCTACCCGCATTGGTGAATGGTCGATGACTACCGGTTCCTCTCTCGAAACGCTCGCAGGCAAAACGGAAACGGGAATTCAATGCGTCACTAATCGCCATCCGAATATTCACGGGAGCCTCAAGGTCGATGCCGCGCATCCGCATCATTTTATTTACGAGGATGGCACGCGCTATTTTCTGCTGGGCTACGAAGCGGACTGGCTTTGGGCGCCGGGGATGAACGACCCGGACCGCAAGGTGATGCATCGGCTGATTGACTCCATGGCTTCGCGTGGTTTCAACCACGTGCTCGTGAACATCTACGCTCACGACACAAGCTGGGCGACCAACAAATCCTCCGAATGGGATTACGGCCCGGCGGAGATGTATCCGTGGGAAGGAGACAATCAAAAACCGGATCACGCGCATCTGAATCCTAAATTTTTCCAACGTTACGACGGCATGATGGAAGCCTTGCGAGACAAAGGAGTGGTCGCTCACATCATGATCAAGGTTTACAACAAAAAGGTGAAGTGGCCGGCGAAGTGGAGCAAGGATGAGGAGCGTTATTTCCGCTATGTCACCGCGCGTTACCAGGGATTTTGCAATGTGGTTTGGGATTACTCGAAGGAGAGTTACAACGAAAAGGATGACGTGTTGCAGTCCCATCTGATTGATCTGGTGCGGGAGAACGATGCCTATCGCCGGTTGATGAGCGCGCACGATGATGACCATTACGAATGGGATACCGACTTGAGCCGCAACCTGGATTTTCGCGTGGACCAGCAGCATTCCAACTACGCCGAATCAATTTTGTTCGACCGCGCACGACGTCAATATCCGGTGGTGAATTCCGAGTTCGGCTATGAATTCGGCGTGGACAAACTGCCAACGCATTCACACGGCAACCAATGTGACTGGAAGGAACTATTGCGCCGCGCGTATCATATCTACCTGTCCGGTGGCTATGGAGTTTACTACTACAACAACACTGCTTGGGACGTGATCAAACCCGACCCGGAACCGCCGGGTATGAAAGGATTTCAACTGCTCAAAGATTCACTCGCCTCGCTGCCTTACTGGAAAATGGAACCGGCCAACGATCTCGCCATTGGCGGGCCTTGTCTTGCGCTGCCCGGAGAAGCTTATGCGTTTTACCTCGAAGGCGATGCGATCACGATCAGCTTGACGGCACTGGATCGCGGGCCGATCACGGCGGAATGGATCAATACCTGGACCGGTGAAAAGGAAAAAACTTCAGCTCGTCCCGGCGTGCACAGAACGAAAAAGCCGGAGAGCTTCGGAGCTGCGCCAGGCCTTTTGATTGTGCGAAGAAAGTAATGAATAAAATCCTTCAACTGACAATTTGCCTCGCGCTTTTCACGGCGGGATGCGCGGTTGAACGCCCGATCTCCGGATTGAAAGAGACGAATTATTACCCACCACCAGAATCGCAAGGGGGTTGGCGCAAGCTGGAAGGCTCGCTAGATATTCAACGGCTGGCCGGCATGGACTCCGCCAAGCTCGAAGACCTCAAGCAATGGCTGTTGAAATCGGATGATCGTCCGTTCAACGCCATCGTCATCCGACACGGCTACGTCGTCCTCGACGTTTTCCGCGACGCCAGTTCCGTGACCAACACCAAAGGCGTGGCGTCTTGCGCCAAGGCGATTTGCGCCACGGTACTCGCGATTGCTTCCGAAGAGAGTCAGCACGGCCGCACACCGCGCCGGATGACCTTCGATGATCCCGCCTTTGATTTCATCCCGTGGGCGCAACCGTTGAGCGACCCGCACAAGGCGCAGATCAAAGTGAAACAACTCCTCAATCACACCTCCGGCATCACGCCCGAAGGCTACGGCGTGCCAAACAGTCTGAGTTGGCAGGAAATCCTTGGCCACGCCGGCGATGGCAAAACGGCGAAACTGTTTTTCGACCCCGGAACGACGCTCGAATACTCCACGCACGGGCTTGATCATGCGGCGTTGGTTTGCGAAAACGTGACGGGCAAACCCTACGATCAATACTGCATCGAACATTTGCTCAAGCCGCTGGGCATCGAGCGCTGGTGGTTTCAAATCCTCAAAGGGGACGAGCAACACGGCAATCACCCCTCGCACGGGATTGGCTTGCCCGCGCGTGAGATGGCACGCATCGCCTACTGCATGTTGCACGACGGCCGCTGGGGCAACCGGCAAGTCATCCCGCAATGGTTCGTCGAGCAAACCGCCGCGCCCACGCACACCGTCACCGGCGTGACGAAACACAGTTTTGGCCGCGACGCTCGCTCGTGGTCACACGGCTGGGAACTACCAGCGCTCGAAGGGGGCGATCAAGCCCGAGACATTCCGCTCGACGCACGTTACAAACCCGGCTCGGGCGGACAATTGATCAGCTTCATTCCGAGTCTTGATCTGGTTATAGCGCGGCAGACCGGCAAGTGGGGCGATTGGGAGTTTGAAGAATTTGTGCGACGTGCGGTGGCAGCCGTCTTATCGAAACCTGCGCGCTGAATGGCTGGCGGAGTGACTCCTCAAACTTCTCCACTCTGACTGTTAACGAGCCTTGCCCAAACCCAATTACTCTTTGTGGACGGCCTCGAAGAAAGTCGTAGTTCGGGACTAGGAGTTATCTCTCTGCAACGAAGTCTTTGGGCGAACGCATCCGCGCTTCAAAAACACGGAAAAGCCGACCGTCACCGGGTGCGAGTCGAATTTTTTCCAATCGTGTTCCGCTTAAATTTGTCACGTGCGACCACTTGCCGGTTTTGCGATCAAGCTCCTCTAATCGCCAGCCCGGAAGTGCGATTTGAATTTCCGCTTCGGCAGCCTCCCGATAGTTCCGGTTCACAATCATAAACGCCGCCGGTCTCGAATTTTCACCGAATAACCCGAGGACAAATTCACCTCCACCTTTGATTTGAACAGGGCAGTTTGTCGGAATCGCCTCGGCACCGTAGGGGAGTGGCGCGGTCTGATACGCGCCGATGCTATCCAGATTCAGCAACGTGGGTCCAAACCGGGCGATCTCTAGGTTGAGAGGGATGACCTCCTGAAGCAAGGGCATCGGTTTACCATCTTGGTACAAACCGTTGTAAGATTCCGGCCCCCAGTAAGTGAAGTAATTGATGCCGCGTCCACCATAGGCCAGCGTCGTGAAGACCAACCAACGCATTTCATTTCCATTGGGCAAACGCCAGGACTTCTCAATCGTGTTCGCCTGGATGATGTTGACGAACGGCTTCTTTGCTTCCAGTGCTGCCCTGCGAATCAAACCCAGGTTCAAAAAATATTGTTTACCATCGGTCGGAGTGCCGTCGCCGTTTTTCAAAAAATGATAATGGTCGTAGCTGATCAAATCAGGTTTGACGATTTCAACGAATTGCTTGAGGTGCTCTCGATAGCGCAAAACGGTTCCGTCGCTCGTATTCACTCCGGCATAGTTCGTGGGATATCCAACCTTCGCCCGCTCTGCGGTGTCAGCGCTTACTCCAAGCTGCTCTTCATTGGCATAGGTAGGAAAGAGGTTGATGTAGGCGAAGTGCGTCGGGTCACGTTCGCGCAAGTAGGCAACGAGTTTTCCAAGACCTGGAAACGCACCCGCGCCCGGTTCGTCGGTGATGTAATATGCCTCCAATGCGGGATGGTCTTTTACGCGTTTAATCAATGCGTCCAGTTCGGCGCGCCTAGCCGCGTTATCGAGCACATCAGGTTGAAGAAGGTCGCTCGTCAACATCGCTCGCAAGCCGTGTCTCGCAGCGATATCGAGTCCGTTCGTGGGCGTCCAGGTCAGGTTGAATCCCTCCTTCGCAACAGCTGCAAGATTCTCATCCGTCGCAGGCGGCGGACACCAGAACGTGATCAGAAAATCCTTTTGCTTCCAACTGGCCACCGGCTTTGCGGATTCAGCCGAGACCTGAGCGGCTGTCATCGCCAACAAGAGCCATCCTGCGATTGAGAGACATTTTGAAATCATACTTTTGCCAAGTGCGGGTGGATACATGAGGAAATCTCCGGGAACTGCTTTTCGGCGTCGGGTTGATGGTTGTGGTTCGTCCTGGAAGATCGGCTCACGCCGATCGTCCTCCGGATACTCGACTCTCAACTGGCGCGCCATGCCGGGAGAATGGGCACCACCACTTTACGTGTCAACACCAAGAACTTCATGCCACTGGATGTCAAAACTCTTTAGAAATGTCCCCATCAGGACTCAACCGATAATGTCCCCTTGGTTTGTTGTTGGTTGTTGTTTCCCCGCCTCTGGTGGTGGACGCA